>JBGUDX010000016.1:0-15545 GCA_041821645.1 Acidobacteriota bacterium | reverse complement strand
GGCCGATGGCCAGGGTGAGCAGGAGCAGGCGACAGCCCCGCACCAGGGCGGCGGACAGGCACGTTCCGGAGTTCCGGCCCGTCATCTCTCCCTTGCTGGCTCAGCGCATCCCATCAGCGAATCGACGATACCAGAGGCATATGCGGTCGATCGGGGCACCGACCGGCGGAATGAAAGCTGCCGGTCCGGAGGTAATGGGCCGGTCCGGAGGCGTCAGGCCGGTCGGGAGGCGTCAGGCCGGTCCCGAGGCTTCAGATCAGTCCCGAGGCTTCAGACCAGTTCGAGAAAGACCATTTCGGTCGAATCCGACTTGCGCGGACCGATCTTGATGATCCGGGTGTAACCACCGGGCCGCTCGGCATATCGCGGAGCGATCTCGTCAAAGAGCTTGTGAACCGCGAACTTGTCCTGACGGAGAGTCGAGAGGGCCTGGCGCCGGGCATGCAGGTTGCCGCGCTTGGCCAGGGTGATCAGCTTCTCGATCTCGGGCTTGGCCGCTTTCGCCCTGGCCTGGCTGGTCTTGATGCGCTCGTGCTCGATGACGTCCTTGGACAGGTTGCTGAGCAGAGACTTGCGGTGGGCCGAGTCACGGCCCAGCTTGTTCCTTTTCTTCGCGTGGCGCATCGTCTATTTCCTCGTCCCGCGGCCCGGTCTTCAGTCCTGGCGCAGCTCGTAGCCGCGGCCATGCAGGTTTTCGATTACCTCTTCGATCGACTTCTGGCCGAAGTTCGGGATCGCGCCGAGCTCGGACTCCGACTTCAGGAGCAGCTGTCCGATCGTCTCGACGCCGGCCCGCTTGAGGCAGTTGTAGGAACGTACGCTCAGCTCCAGCTCGTCGATCAGGATCTCGTTGTCCGGACCGGCCGGGATCGTCCCGGTCGACTCGGTTGCGACTTCGGCCACGACCGGCTCGCGGGCGGTCAGCTCCTCGACCCGGTCCGGGTCGCTGAAGATGGCGAGGTTCTTGATCAGGATTTCCGCGGCTTCGCGCAGGGCGGTATTCGGCTCGATCGAGCCGTCGGTCTCAAGCTCCAGGGTCAGCTTGTCGAAGTCCGTGCGCTGACCAACCCGGGCCGCCTCGACCGTGTAGGCCGAGCGGCGGATCGGGGAGAAGATCGAGTCGATCGGGATAACGCCGATCGGCTGCTCTTCGTCCTTGTTCTCGTCGGCCGGGCGGTATCCGCGTCCCCGCCCGATGGTCACGTACACCTCGAGCCGGGTCTTCTTCTCGAGCGTGGCGATCGGTGCCTCGGGGTTGAGTATCTCGACCCCTGCCGGAAGGTCGATGTCGGCCGCGGTGACCTCACCGGGACCGGTTGCGACGATCGGAGCCTCTACCGCGTCGGCCTCGGTGTGCATCCGCACGACCAGGTCCTTCAGGTTGAGAACTACGTCGGTCACGTCTTCGGTGACGCCGGCGATGCTCGAGAACTCGTGCGATACGCCCTCGATGCGCACGCTGGTAATCGCCGCGCCTCCGAGCGAGGAAAGCAGCACTCGGCGGAGGCTGTTTCCGAAGGTGTATCCGAAGCCCTTGTCCAGCGGCTCGATCGTGAATACGCCCTTGTTCTCGTCAATCTGTTCGGAGCTGATGCTGGGTACCTGGAAGTCTGTGCTCATTAGTCCTCGGTTACGGGTTGAAGGTGAAAACTCGTGTTGGCCGTTCCGGCGCTATACGCGTCGGCGCTTGGTCGGGCGGCAGCCGTTGTGGGCCTGCGGGGTTACGTCTTTGACGCTGGTCACGTCGATCCCGGCCGCCTGAAGCGAACGGACCGCCGTGTCTTTGCCCGATCCTGCGCCTTTGGCGAAGACCTCGACCTTCTGCAGGCCGTGTTCGATGCCTTTCTTGGCGGCGGCGTCAGCGGTCACCTGGGCGGCGAAGGGGGTCGATTTGCGCGAACCCTTGAATCCGGCGCTGCCGGCCGACTCCCAGGCGATCACATTGCCCTCGAGGTCGGTCAGGGTGACGATCGTGTTGTTGAAAGATGTTTTTATGTGAGCCTGCCCGACCGCGATGTTCTTGCGAACGCGACGGCGTGTACGGGTCTTGGCTGGTTTCTTGGCTGCCATCTCGGTTCCTTTACTTTCCGCTCGGCGCCTTGCGCTTGCCGGTCACGCCCATCCGGCGCGGCCCCTTGCGGCCCCGCGCGTTGGTCTTGGTCCGCTGCCCCCTGACGGGAAGCCCCCGCCGGTGCCGGAGTCCCCGGTAGGAGCCGATCTCCATCAACCGCTTGACGTTCTGGGAACGCTCGCGCCTGAGATCACCTTCCACGTCGAGGTTGTCCACCGCCTCGCGCAACTTGATGACCTCGTCCTCGGTCAAGTCCTTGACCTGGGTGCTGTGTTCGATCCCGACCTGGTCGAGCAGTTCCTGGGCGGTCGGCTGACCGATCCCGAAAATGTAGGTGAGACCTATCTCGGCCCTCTTGTTCAGGGGGATGTTCACCCCGGCGATACGCGCCATTGCTAGCCCTGCCTCTGTTTGTGTCGCGGGTTCTCACAGATCACCAGAACGCGTCCGCGCCGGCGAATAATCTTGCACTTCTCACACATCGGTTTTACCGACGCTCGAACTTTCATCGTCGTCTCACGGTTCTAGTCTCGAAGAATCCCCGCAACCTCCAGTAGTCGAGGCTGCAAGGCACCAATAATCGGGCCCGGAGGCCGACCGGGAACAATAACAGGCTTTTGCGCCAGCCGAACCTGCGGCACCAGAGCGCGATTGCGGCTCGCGGTTTCCCCGCCCGCGACGGCTCAGTCCGAATCCCAGGGAGTCAGGATCCGCGGCCCGTCTTCGGTCGCGGCAACCGAAAACTCAAAGTGGGCGGCCATCGAGCCGTCCTGGGAATAGACCGACCAGCCGTCGTCGTCCATGTAGATCTCGGGCCCGCCGACGTTGACCATCGGCTCGATCGCGAAGGTCATGCCCGGCTCGATTTCGGGACCGCGGCCGGGCGGTCCATAGTTGGGGATCTGTGGCTCCTCATGCATGCTCTGGCCGACCCCGTGCCCGACCAGGCTGCGGATGATCGAGAAGCCGGCGGCCTCGACCGTGGTCTGGACCGCGTTCGATATGTCGCCGATCCGGTTGCCGGGAACGACCTGGGCGACGGCGTTGTCGAGCGACTGTCTGGTCACTGTCAGCAGCCGTTCGGTGGTTTCGTCGATCGGGCCGACCGGGATCGTGCTGGCCCCGTCGGCGACCCAGCCGTCAAGGGTGACCCCGATGTCGATCGAGAGGATGTCGCCCTTTTCCAGCTCGTAGGGCCCGGGGATGCCGTGAACGACCATCGAGTTCGCCGAGGCGCAGATCGAGCCCGGGAAGCCGCGGAATCCCTTGAAGGTCGGCACACCGCCCTGCGAGCGGATGAACTTCTCGGCCGCTTCGTCGAGCTCGGCGGTGGTCGCCCCCTGCCGGACCTTGGCGGTCAGCATCTTCATGCAGCGGGCGTGCACGGCCCCGGCGGCGGCCATCTTCTCGAGCTGCTGCCCGGTCTTCCGGATGATCATCGGGCGCTGCGGGGCAAAACAGGGCGGCCGGACGCCGCTGGATGCCTGCGGGGTCGCCCCGCTTTCCGGCCGGAAGCGAGGCGCTTCACGATCCCTCTTCCAGGCTGAGGGTCGAGATCAGCGCCCTGATGCTCTCGCCGACCCGGTCGGGATCGGAGCTGCCGTCCACCCGGTTCAGCAGGGCCTGCTTCTCGTAAAAATCGACCAGCGGTGCGGTCTTGTCGTGGTACTGGTCAAGCCGGTGCCGGACCACCTCGGGCGTATCGTCATCGCGCACGATCAACTCGGAGCCGTCGATGTCGCAGATGCCTTCGGTCCGGGGCGGGTTGAAGTCGAGGTGGTAGATGTGTCCGCCTTCGCTACAGACCCGCCGGCCGGTCAACCGCCGCATTATATCCTCGTCGGATACCTCGATCAGGATCACGGCCTCGAGCTGGCGGCCGAGGCCGTCCAGCTCGTTGTCGAGCGCCCGGGCCTGGGGAACTGTCCGGGGAAAGCCGTCGAGAATGAAGCCACGGTCGGCGTCGTGGTCTTCGATCTGCTCGGCGATCACGGAGATGATCACTTCGTCGGGAACCAGGTCACCCCGATCCATGTACTCCCGGGCGGCCAGGCCGACCTCGGTCCCGGCCTTGACCGCGTCCCTCAGGATGTCGCCGGTCGCGTAATAAGGCAGCTCGAGATCCTCCTGAAGGCGCTCGCCTTGGGTTCCTTTGCCGCTGCCTGGCGGTCCGAGCAGAATGAGGTTTAGGTCGGGCATCAACGATTGAACGCCCGACGGCCGGTGTGACCATGCGAACGGATCAGACAGCGTATCGGAGCCGGACCCGGCCGCGTATGGCGCGGCGCCGGGGCGCCCGGCCGGGCCGTACGGCTACTTGAGGAAGCCTTCGTAGTTACGCATCATCAGCTGCGACTCGAGCTGTTTGACCGTGTCGAGGGCGACGCCGACCACGATCAGGATCGAGGTTCCGCCGAAGAAGAAGCCGCCGCCGGTCTGGCTGAAGAGAATCGTCGGGAGAGCGGCCACCGCACCCAGGTAGAGCGCGCCGGGGAAGGTCAGCCGGGAGAGCACCCGGTCGAGGTATTCGGCGGTCGGCCGGCCGGGTCTGACCCCGGGGATGAAGCCGCCGTACTTCTTCAGGTTGTCGGCCTGGTCGACCGGGTTGAAGGTGACCGCGGTGTAGAAGTAGGTGAAGATGATGATGAAGAAGACTTCGCCGACCACGTAGGCCCACTGGTCCGGTGCGAGGAAGGCGGCCACGTCGAGCGCGGCAGGGGTGTTGATCAGCTGGGCGATCGTCGGTGCCATCGCCATGATCGAGGCGGCGAAGATCACCGGAATCACGCCGGCCATGTTGACCCGCAGTGGCAGGTAGGTCGATCCGCCGGAAGTCATCTTGCGGCCGACCACGCGCTTGGCGTACTGCACCGGAATCCGGCGCTGGCCTTCCTGGACGAAGACGATCGCCAACACGACGCCCAGGATGATGAACGGCAGCAGCACGACGAAGACCTGGTCGGGGTTGTTCCACCAGGTCTGGATCCCCGGCAGGACGCCAGACACGATCGAGGCGAAGATCAGGAGCGATATGCCGTTGCCGATGCCGCGCTGGGTTATCAGCTCACCGATCCACATCAGGAGGGTCGTCCCGGCGGTCAGGCAGATGACGATCAGCCCCACGTTCGGCACCGTCAGTTCGCCGACCACGCTGTCGGTTCCGGCCGGGGTCAGCGAGTTGAACAGGAACACGTAGGCAAACGACTGCATGAAGGCCAAGGCCACGGTCAGGTAGCGGGTGTACTGCGTGATCTTCTGCTGCCCGACCTCGCCCTCCTTCTGGAGGCGTTCGAGCGAGGGCACCACCACGGTCATCAGCTGCAGGATGATCGAAGCGGTGATGTACGGCATGATGCCGAGGGCAAACAGGGACAACCGGGAGAGGCTGCCACCGGAAAACAGGTTGAGGAAGCCGAGGATGTCGGATCCCGTGAGCTGGTCTTCGAGCGTCTTGACCGCGTCGATATCGATTCCCGGCGCGGGGATGTAGGCGCCGAGACGATAGATCGCCAGCATCGCCGCCACGAACAGCAGCTTCTTGCGGATCTCCGGAACCGAGAACGCTTTCGCAACGGTGCCGAGCATCAGCCTTCGATCAGCTCACAACTTCCGCCCGCGGCGTCGATCTTCTCTCTGGCCGTGGCGCTGAAGCCATGGGCGCGAACCTGAAGGGCCTTGGTGATCTCGCCGCCTCCGAGAACCTTCACCGGCTGAGCCCGGGTCGCCAGACCGACGCCCTTGAGCGTCTCCGGGGTGACCTCGGCGCCGGCCTCGAAACGATCGTCGAGATCGGACAGGTTCACCGGCTGGGTCTCGGTGCGAAAATTCTCGAACGGCATCGACTTCTTCATGTGCGGGCCGCGCAGCTTGCGCATCCGCATGTGGATCGGGTTCTGCCCGCCCTCGAGGTTGACCTTCCTCTTGTTGCCGGAGCGCTGGCCCTGGCCACCGTGGCCGCGGCCGGAGGTCTTGCCGGTTCCGGAACCCTGGCCCCGGCCGATCCGCTTGCGCGGGCGGCGGGAGCCCGGCTTCGGGCTCAGGTTGTGCAGGCCGATCTCCTCGGCACGGCTTTCCTGCTTGTCAGCCATCAGGCCTCCTCGACCTTGATCAGGTGGGTCACTACCTTGATCTGGCCCTGAAGCTGAGCGGAGTCCTCACGCTCGACCTGACGGCCGCGCCGGCCGAGGCCGAGCGCCTCGAGGGTGCCCTTCTGATGCTGGTTCGTATTGATGCTTGAACGGGTCTGGGTGATCGCCAGCTTCGCCATCAGGAGCCCTTTCCGTTTGCCGCCTCGGCCGCCTCTGCGTCCTCGACTGCTTCTTCGGAGGCCTGGGTCTCCTCGGCGGCGGATTCGGTGGCGGGGTCGAGCTGCTCCTCGGCGGCAACCTCAGCCTCTACTTCGGAAGGAGCCACGGTTGACGGGTTCTCCACGACCGCACCCGACTGGGAGGCGGCGTCTTCCTCAGCCTTTGCCTCGAGCGCGGAGATGTCGGCCGGGGTGGCGGCCTCCCCTTCCTCGGGCGTCGTGGTCGAAGCGGCGGCGTCGGCGGCTTCTTCGACCGCGGCGGTGCTCGCTTCGTCCTCTTCCCCGCCATCTTCGGCCGGGGGCGTCTCTTTCTCGATCCCGAGTACCTCGGCGACGGTCAGACCACGCAGCTCGGCGACCTCCTCAGGCCGGCGCAGGCGGACGATCCCGTCCATTGTCGCCTTGACCAGGTTGATCGGGTTCTGGGTACCGATGCTCTTGGTCAGGACGTCCTTGACCCCGCCGAGCTCGAGCACCGCGCGAACACCGCCACCGGCGATCACCCCGGTACCGGCGCTCGCCGGGCGAAGCACGACGTGCCCGGCGCCGAAGCGTCCGATGATCTTGTGGGTGATCGTGTCCCCGTACTTGGGAATCTGGACCAGGTTCTTGCGGGCGTTGTCCACGGCCTTCTGGATGGCCAGGGGAACTTCCCGGGCCTTCCCGTAACCGATTCCGACGACCGACTCCTCATCTCCGACAGCGACGAGCGCGGTGAACGAGAAGCGTCGACCGCCCTTGACCACCTTGGCCACGCGGTTGATCTCGATCACGCGTTCTTGCAGGTCGAGCCCCTTCGGGCTGACCATCTCGACGCGGGCTGTATCCATTCCCTTCATATCAGCTGTTCACCGTAGCGAAGTCCATTGAATGATCGGATCGCGCAATCGCGGATTCGACCATCAGAACTCCAGCCCACCCTCTCTCGCACCTTCGGCGAGGGCCTTGACCCTGCCGTGGTAGCGGTAACCGCTTCGGTCGAACACACACCGTTCGACGCCCGCCTTCTTTGCGCGTTCTGCCAGCAGCTCGCCGGCTTTCTTCGCCTGATCGGTCCGGTCGAGGTCTCGCAACCCGGCTTCGGTCCAGTTCGCCGCAGCAACGGTCCTGCCTTCGACGTCGTCGATGAGCTGCGCGAAGATCCCGCGGTTCGAGCGGTAGACCGAGAGCCTCGGACGCGCGGCGTCCCCGGAAATCTTGGACCGCACCCGGTAGCGGCGGCGCTGCCGGCGCTGGCGGTTGGTGGTGACACTCATACGCGCTTACCGACCTTTCTGGCCACGTGTTCGCCCTGGTAGCGGATGCCTTTGCCCTTGTAGGGCTCCGGCGGGCGGCTTTCGCGGATGTTGGCCGCGATCTGGCCGACCTTCTGCTTGTCGATTCCCCGCACGATCACTTCGGTCGGCTGGGGAATCTCGAACTCGATGCCCTCCGGCGCTTCGACCGAAACCGGGTGGGAGAAGCCGAGCGCCAACTCCAGGTTCTTGCCTTTGGCCGCAGCCCTGTAGCCGACACCCTGAATCTCGAGCCGCTTCTCGTAGCCCTCGGTGACGCCGACGATCATGTTCGCGATCAGGCTCCGGGTCAGTCCGTGCAGGGCTCGATGCGGGCCGCGGTCGGTCGGGCGCTCGACCGTGATCTGATCGTCCGCGGATGCGACCGTCATCTCGGGTGAGATCTCCTGGACCAACTCGCCCTTGGGGCCCTTGACCCTGATCTCGCCGGGCTTGACCTCGACTTCGACTCCGCCGGGGACCGCAACTGGCTGTTTTCCGATTCGGCTCATGACTTCCTGCTCACCAGACGTAGGCGACGACTTCTCCGCCGACGCCTTCTTTCTTGGCCTCGTGGCCGGTCATCACTCCGTGTGAGGTGGTCACGATCGCGGTACCGGTGCCTCCGTAAACCCTGGGAACGGCACCGTGACGGACGTAGCGACGGCGGCCGGGACGCGAGACACGCTCGATCCCGGAGATCACCGGCTGGTGGTCCCCGGTGTATTTGAGGCGCAGTCTGATCTTCTCGCCGACATCGGCCGGCTCCTTCTCGAAGCCCGCGATGTAGCCCTGCTCGGTCAGGATGCGCGACATCTCGAGCTTCAGCTTGGAGCTCGGCATCTCGACGCTGGCCAGGCCAGAGCCGAGGCCGTTGCGGATGCGGGTCAGGTAATCGGCTACGGGATCGGTCAGCATCGGACTACCAGCTCGACTTGGTCATGCCGGGGATGTATCCCTCGTGGGCGGCCTCGCGCAGGCAGATCCGGCAGATGCCGAACTTGCGGTAATAGGCGCGGGGCCGGCCACATCGGCGGCACCGGTTGTATTCACGGGTCTTGTACTTCGAGCGGCGCTGCTGGCGCACTTTCTGGGACGTCTTGGCCATCTGGAGCTAGCCCTCCTGCTCTTCCTGGTGGTTGGCTTCTTCGGCGCCATCGGCACCTTCCAGCTCGCCGCCTTCGCCCTCTTCGGCGTCGCCGGCCTTCTCGGTCTTCTCGGTCTTCTGGGCTGCGATGATCTCGGCGGCCTCGGCCTGCCTGGCGGCCTCTTCCCGCTTTTCGGCTTCCGCCTTCTCGGCGGCTTCGGCTTCCGCGGCCTCGGCTGCGGCGGCCTCGGCCGATCCCTCGGCCACGGGGCGGCCTTCCGCTGCGAAAGGCATGCCCAGGGCGAGCAACAGCTCGAAGGCCTCGTAGTCGGTCGGCGCGGACGTGGTGATCGTGACGTCGAGACCGTGGGTCTCGTCAACCGAGTCGTAATCGATCTCGGGGAAGATCAGCTGTTCCTTCACTCCCATGGAGTAATTGCCGCGACCGTCGAACGAGCTCGCCCTGAGGCCGCGGAAGTCGCGGATCCGGGGGATCGCGATCGAACAGAGGCGGTCCAGGAACTCCCACATCCGGGCGCCGCGCAGGGTGACCGAGCAGCCGACCTGCATGCCTTCGCGGACCTTGAACGAGGCGACCGACTTCTTCGCGACCCGCACGTTCGGCGCCTGGCCGGCGATCAGCGCCAGTTCCCCGGTCGCCTTCTCGCGGCTCTTGGTGTCCATGCCGGAGCCGAAACCCATGTTCAGGGTGATCTTTTCCAGCCGGGGCGCCCGCATCGGGGTCGAGTAGCCGAATTTCTCGATCAGGCTCGGCAGGACCTCCTGCGTGTAGGTATCCCGCAGACGGGGCGGCGGTACTGCCTGTTCAGTTGTGCTCGCGGTTGCTTCCATCTGTTCCTAAATCGCCTCGCCGGTGCGCTTGGAGTAGCGCTGGCGCTTGCCGTCCTCGGTCCGGCGGATGCCGATCCGGGTCCGTTTGTTGTCCTTGGGGTCGATCAGCATCACGTTGGAGACGTGGACCGGCCCCTCCATCTCGATGATCCCGCCTTCAACTCCGGGGCCCTGTCCGCTCGGAGACGGCTGGGCCCGCTGATGGCGCTTGACCATGTTGAGACCGTCAACGTACACGCTTTCGTTCTTCGGGTCGGTCCTGATCACCATTGCCTGCTTGCCCGCATCCTTGCCGGCGATGATCTCGACCTGATCGTCGGTACGGATCCGCATTTCAGAGCACCTCCGGCGCCAGCGAGATGATCTTCATGAAATCGCGGTCGCGAAGCTCGCGCGCCACCGGTCCGAAGATCCTGGTGCCGCGCGGGTTGTTCTGGTCGTCGATCAGCACCGCGGCGTTCTCGTCGAAGGCGATGTAGGTGCCATCCGAGCGGCCCAGTTCCTTGCGGGTGCGCACGATCACGGCCTGGACGACCTCGCCCTTGCTGACGCCGCTCCGCGGGCTGGCCTGCTTGACCGTCGCCGTGATCACGTCGCCGATCGAGCCGTACTTCCGGTGAGAGCCGCCCTTGACCCGGATGCAGAGCAGCTCGCGGGCGCCGGAGTTATCGGCCACGCGAAGTCTTGATTCCTGCTGGATCACGGCCTACCTTGCCTTCTCCACAACGTCGACCAGCAGCCAGTGCTTGGTCTTCGAGAGCTTGCGGGTCTCGACCACGCGCACCACGTCGCCGACGCTGGCCTCGTTCTTCTCGTCGTGGGCGTGGATCTTGTGGGTCTGGCGGACGATCTTCTCGTAGACCGGATGGCGCCGGGCCGAGTCGATCTGGACGGTGATCGTCTTGTCCGCCTTGTCCGACGTGACCAGTCCGCGGCGTGCCTTCGGCTTGCCGGTCCGGACGCGGTCGGCGACCGAGGTGCCGACGCCGCTTCCGGCGGTCGACTTCGACTTGGCGGTATCGCGGCGCTTGCGCCGGGCCCTCGACTTGGCCTCGCGGGACTTGAGCCGGTCCTCGTTGCGCTGTTCGGGGCCGCGCTCGGGTCCGGCCTCGCCGGACTCCCGGGACTTCAGGATCCGACCGCGTTCCTTCCAGCCGAGATCGGACAGGGAGTCATCAGCCGCCGGGGCGGCCTCCTCCGCCGCCGGAGCTTCCTCCTGCGCCGGAGTCTCTTCGGCGGCAGCCGACTCTTCAGCGGCCGGCGTCTCTTCCGGCGCTGCGGTCTCTTCGGTTTCTTCCTGTTTTTCTTCTTCTGACATCAGATCTGCCTACTCACTTTGCGCCCTGTTCGCGCTCGAGGTCGATATTGCGTTGACGGGCAATGGTCAGGAGCCGGGCCACGTCCTTTTTTGCCTGGCTGAGGCCGGAGGTGTCTTCGAGCTCGCCGGTGGCATGGCGCAGCCGCAGGTTGAACGACTCCTCCCGGGCCTCCTTGAGCTTCTCAACAAGTTCAATGTCCTGAAGGTTGTGTGTGTCGCTCGACTTCACTCGCCCGCTCCTTCCCGCTGGACGAACTTGGTCCGGATCGGGAGCTTGTGACCGGCTACCCGCATCGCTTCGCGGGCCAGTTCCTCGGGAACGCCTGAGATCTCGAACATGACCCGTCCGGGCTTGACCACGGCAACCCAGGCTTCGGGGTTGCCCTTGCCTGAACCCATGCGCGTCTCGGCCGGCTTCTTGGTGATCGGCTTGTCGGGGAAGATGTTGATCCAGACCTTGCCGCCACGTTTGATCTTTCTGGTCATCGCGACCCGGGCAGCCTCGATCTGACGGTTGGTCACCCAGCCGCGGTCGATCGCCTTCAGCCCGAACTCGCCGAACGCCACGTCGGTGCCGCCCTTGGAGTAGCCCCGGCGGCGGCCACGCATCACTTTGCGGTGCTTGACCCGCTTCGGCATCAGCATCAGCCACGACCTCCCCGGCGGCTGTCGCCACCACGGCGATCCTGCTGCTCGTCCTCGGCCTCCTGCCTCATCCGGGCGGAGTCGAAGCCCTCGGGCATGACCTCGCCCTTGTTGATCCAGCACTTGACCCCGATCCGGCCGGTGCCGGTAACCGCCTCGACGAATCCGTAGTCGATGTCGGCCCGCAGCGTGTGAAGCGGGACGCGGCCGTCGGAGTAGCCCTCGGTGCGGGCCATCTCGGCACCGCCCAGCCGTCCCGCGATCTGGACCTTGACGCCCTTGGCGCCCGACCGCATGGCCGAGGTCAGGGCGCGCTTCATCGCCCGGCGGAATGCGACCCGGTTCTGCAGCTGCTCGGCGATCGACTGGGCAACCAGCTTGGCGTCGAGCTCGGGCCGCTTGACCTCGCGGATGTTGACCTTGACCGCGCCGCCGGTGATCTTGTGAAGGTCCTTGCGCAGGGCGTCCACCTCGCTGCCGGACTTGCCGATGACGATGCCCGGACGGGCAGTGTGAATGTCGACCGAGACTTCGCCGCGCCGCTGGATCGTGATGTCGGAGAGCCCGGCGTGGGCCAGTTTCTGCTCGATGTGATCACGGATCGCCAGATCCTGCATCAGCAGGTCGGCGAAGTCCTTTTCTGCGAACCAGTTCGATTTCCAGTCGTGGATGTAACCGACTCGGAAGCCTTCGGGATGGATTTTCTGTCCCATAGCTGCTGCTACCTCACTCGTCTTCCGGGGTCAGCGCCACGGAGATGTGGCAAGTTCGTTTGTTTATCGGGGTCGCACGCCCCATGGCGCGGGGCCGGAACCGCTTCAGGGTCGGGCCTTCGTCGACCCGGATCTCGTGGACGAACATTTCGTCCCCGATCAGGTCGTGGTTGGCCTCGGCGTTGGCGGCGGCGGACTCGATCACCTTGGCGATCTCGTCGGCGACCGACCGGGGTGAGAACTGGAGCAGCGAACGGGCAGCGTCGATGTGCCGGCCGCGAACCTGGTCGGCGACCAGGCGTGCTTTGCGCGGCGAGACCCGCACGAACCTGGCAGAAGCGCGGACCAGCACCGGCTCCAGCTCTTCCTGCTTTTTCGCGGTGGCGGCCACCGGCTACTCCTTCCCGCTTGCGGTGTGAGACCGGAAAGTGCGGGTCGGCGCGAACTCGCCCAGCTTGTGACCGACCATCGACTCGGAGATGAAGACCGGCACGTGCTTGCGGCCGTCGTGGACCGCGATCGTGTGACCGACCATTTCCGGGAAAACCGTCGAGCGGCGCGACCAGGTCTTGACCATCTGCTTGTTGCCGGCCTCGTTCATGCCGTTGATCCGGCTCATCAGCCGCTCCTCGACGAACGGGCCCTTCTTGGTTGATCTGCCCATGGTCTACCTGCCCTTCTTCTTGCCGCGGCGACGGCCGCGCACGATGTAACGGTCTGAGGTCTTGGACTTCTTCCGGGTCCGGTACCCGATGGTCGGCTTGCCCCACGGGGTGACCGGGTGACCGCCCGGGGTCTTGTGGGCCTCGCCTCCGCCGTGCGGATGGTCGACCGGGTTCATGGCGATGCCGCGGGTCTGGGGGCGCTTGCCCTTGTGACGGCTGCGACCTGCCTTGCCGCCGGTCACGTTCTGGTGTTCGGAATTCGAGAGCGCGCCGATGGTCGCCCGGCACTCGGCCCGGACCATGCGCATTTCGGAAGAAGGCAGGCGCAGGGTGACCATCTCCCCTTCCTTCGCGACCAGCTGGATGGCGGTGCCGGCCGAGCGCCCCAGCTTGCCGCCCTGGCCCGGTCTCAGCTCGACGTTGTGCACGATCGTGCCGACCGGCATCTCGGTGAGCGAGAGGCAGCTGCCGGGACGGATGTCGGAGCCGGGGCCGGACTGGACCGTGTCTCCGACCTTGATCTGGGCCGGCGCCAGGATGTAGCTCTTGGCGCCGTCCGCGTAGTGCAGCAGGGCGATGTATGCGCTGCGGTTGGGGTCGTACTCGATGGTGGCGACCTTGGCCGGGATGCCGTCTCTGGTCCGCTTGAAATCGATCAGGCGATAACGCCGCTTGGCGCCGCCACCGCGGTGGCGGCTGGTGATCCGGCCGTTGGAGTTGCGGCCGCCGGACTTCTTGATTCCCTCGGTCAGCGTGCGCTCGGGCTGGTCGGCCGTGACCTGCTCCCTGATCGGGTAGGTTCCGAAGCGGCGCCCGGGGCTGGTCGGTTTTGTCTTTCGGTTTGCCATAAGTACTTTCCTAGCCCTCTACCGCTGCGCCTTCGAACAGCTCGATGGTGTCGCCCGGGGCCAGTTCGACGATCGCTTTCTTCCAGGAGCGGCTGCGCCCGGAATTGAGCCCCCGCCGCTTCGGCTTGGAACGGACCTTGAGCGTCCTGACCTTGACCACTTCGACCCCGAAGGCCTTCTCGACCGCGTCGGCGATCTCGAACTTGTGAGCCCGGTCGTCGACCCGGAAGGTGTACCTGCCGGCTGCGATCAGGGCGTAAGTCTTTTCCGAGATGACCGGACGGATGATCAGGCTGCGGGGATCCATCACTCGCCGTCCTCTTCGGTCTCGGCGTCAGTTGCCTCGGCCTCCGGCTTTCCTTCAGCCTCCGGCTTTCCTTCAGCCTCCGGCGTTGCTTCGTCAGCAGGCTCTTCCTTCTTCGGCTCTTCCTTCTTCGGTTCGGCTTTCGACTTCGCCTCGGCCTTTTTCGGCTCCGCCTTCTTCGGCTTGGCCTCGGTCCCGGCCGACTCGACTCCGGCCTTGCCGGCCAGGATCTCGAGCGCGCCTTCGGAGATCACGATCGAAGCGGTACCGATCACGTCGACCACGCCGACCGCCCCGGCGTCGAGGACCTCGACCCGGGGAATGTTGCGGAAGCTCTTCAGGAGTTCGGTCTCTTCACCCAGGATCACGACCAGGGTCGGCAGCTTGGCGCCCCACTTCTCCAGCGCCTCGGCGGCCGACTTGGTCGACGGGGTCTTGAAGTCGGCGGCCTTGACCACGGCTACGCTGCCGCGCTCGGCGTGAACCGAAAGAGCCGAACGCAGCGCCTTGCGGCGGGCCTTTCGATTGACCTTGACCGTGTAGTGGCGCGGCTTGGGGCCGAACGCGGCACCGCCGCCGTAGCGGCTGGGCGCGCTCAGGGCGCCTACCCGGGCCCGGCCGGTCCCTTTCTGCCGCCAGGCCTTGGCAGTGGTCATCGAAACCTCGGAACGGGTAAGGCTGGAGGCGGTCCCGCGACGGCGGGAGTTGGCGTCGGCACGGGCGGTCTCGTGGACCAGCGACTGGTGGAACTCCTCGGTGAACAGGCCGGCCGGCGCGGAGGCCTTGGTCGTCTTGCCCAGAACCGGGATCTTTGTCGCCGGTGCGCTAGCCATGAGTACGGATCTCCACGATCGAGTTCTTTGATCCGGGCACCGAGCCCTTGATCAGCAGCAGGTTGCGGTCGGCGTCGATGTCGGCAATCTCGAGCCCGAGCTGGGTCGCCCGCGCGTTGCCCATCTGGCCCGGCAGCTTCATGCCCTTGAATACGCGGGCCGGCCAGGCCGAGGCGCCGATCGAGCCCGGGGCACGCACGTTGTGCGAACCGTGGGAGACCGGGCCGCGGCTGAAGTTGTGGCGCTTGACGGTGCCCTGGAAGCCCTTGCCGATCGAGATGCCGGAAACCTTGATCTTCTGGCCGGCTTCGAAGTTCGAGACGGTCACTTCCTGGCCCAGGGCCACTTCCGCTTCGTCCTCGCCGCCACCGATTTCGGCGTCACGGAACTCGACCAGGACGCGCATCGGCTTGGCGTCGGCCTTGGCCAGGTGACCGGTTTCGGCCTTGCTCAGCTTGTTCTCGCGGACTTCATCAAAGGCGAGCTGGACGGCGGCATAGCCGTCACGGTCGGGCTTGCGGATCGCGGTGACCGGGCAGGGGCCGGCCTCGACTACGGTCACGGGGACGACTTCCCCGTCTTCCCTGAAGATCTGGGTCATGCCTAGCTTCTTGCCGAGGATCGCCGAC
>JBGUDX010000015.1:0-15602 GCA_041821645.1 Acidobacteriota bacterium | reverse complement strand
GCGTGCGAGGGGATTCTGGATTCTCACTCGGCCCCGAATCCAGGTAGAATAGGAGTGGATCGGGAGGCCCCCCTTGCTGCAGAACATGCGCCAGCTCGTTCTGATCCGGGACATCGACGCGGAGATCAAGCGTTCGTTCGACGAGACCTTCACTGCCGCAGCAGCGAACTTCGAGGAGATGATCGCCGAGCTGTTCCCCGGGGGCAGCGGCCGGCTGCGGGCGATCGACCTGAAACCCGCTCCGGAACCCGGAGACTCCGCCGGCACGGAAGACGGAGCCGGAAAATCAGCCGATTCGGGTGCGACCGACGAGGACGATGAAGAAGGGGATGCCTCCGAGGCTGAATTCGGGGTCGAGCTGGAGGTGACGCCGGCCGGCAAGCGGATGCGTCAGATGAGCCTGCTTTCCGGAGGAGAAAAGGCGATGACCGCCCTCGCCTTCGTATTTGCCGTGTTCCTGGCCCGCCCCTGTCCCTTCTACATCCTGGACGAGGTCGAAGCGGCACTGGACGACGCGAACATCAATCGCTTCCTGGGACTGATCGACAGGTTCTCCGACCGGACGCAGTTCGTGATCGTGACCCACCAGAAGCTGACCATGAACGCGGCCGACGTGCTCTACGGCGTGAGCATGGGCGGCGACGGAGTGACCGAAGTCGTATCCCGGCGCCTGCCCCGCAAGATCGAGACGATCGACGGGACTCCGCTCGGCCAAGTGGCCTGACCGATCGGTACCGGGCCGGTTCGGGCGGTCCGTCCGGCCACGCGGCCGCTGCGCAGGATCGGGTCGCTTCCGGCAAGATCCCGTCTGACCGTGAGCACGACCTGGACCGACATCCTCGACCTCGGCGACCGCGCCACTCCGGACAGCGCACCGCCGACCGGGGCCGAAGAAGAGGCCCCGATGCGCCGTGGCGCGTTCAAGCGCCTGCGCGAGAGCCTCGCCAAGAGTCGAAAGGCACTCTCGGAGGAGATCACCTCCAGCCTTTTCGACCGGATCGACGAACAGACCTGGGAACGGCTCGAGGAGGCTCTCATCCTGGCCGACGCCGGGGCCTCGACGACGGCCGAGGTGGTCGAGCGGCTGGAGCGGGAGGTCGAATCCGGTGAGGTCCCGCCCGACGGTCAGGCGATCAAGGCCCGGCTGGTCGAGATCCTCGCCGAGATCGCTTCCACCGGCCTTTCGCCGATCGACCTGAGCCATGACCCTGCGGTGCTGCTGATGACCGGGGTGAACGGCACCGGCAAGACGACTTCGATCGGCAAGATCGCGTGGCACCTGAAGAACGAGTTCGGCCTGTCGGTCCTGCTGGGGGCGGCCGACACCTACCGGGCCGCGGCAGCCGAGCAGCTGGCCGCCTGGGCCGAGCGTGCCGGCGCAGAGATCGTCCGGTCGAACGAGGGTGCCGACCCCGGTTCGGTCGCCTTTGACGCCGTTGACGCCGCCCGCTCGCGCGGCACCGATGTGCTGATCATCGACACGGCCGGCCGGCTTCACACCCAGAGCAACCTGATGGACGAACTGGGCAAGGTCCGCCGGGTGATCGAAAAGCAGATGCCCGGTGCTCCACACGAGACCCTGATCTCGATCGACGCCACCACGGGCCAGAACGGCCTCCGCCAGGCCCGGGCCTTCGCCGAGGCGACCGCGGTCGACGGAGTGGTTCTGACCAAACTCGACGGAACTGCCAAGGGGGGGATCACCCTGGCGATCGCGAGCGAACTGGAGATTCCGGTGAAGCTGATCGGCGTGGGCGAGGCCCTGGAAGACCTGCAGCCGTTCGACCCGACCGACTTCGCCACCGCCCTGCTCGACGAAGCCTGATCCCGGCCCGGAAACGGCTCGCGAACACACCCCCCGCCGACCACGCGTCCCGCGGCTCTAGACTTCCAGCCGTATGAGGGCCCGCTTCTCCATACTGCCGGTCTGCTTGCTGCTCGTCGGTCTGGCGTTGCCGGCCCCCGGGGCGTCCGCGGCCAAATCAAAGCCGGCAAGAGGCAAGCCAAAGCCGGTCACGGTGTTTCCGACGCCGGGGACTCCGGTGGCTTCGGAATCGACCACGTTCAGTTTTCGCGGGCTGAAGGCGAAACACCTCGGGTCCGTGAAGATCCATGGCTCGCGGAGCGGTCTTCACAGAGGCCGGCGACTGGCGCATTCGGACGGTCGCGGCGTCAGCGTGATCCCGAAGCGCAGTTTCACGCCGGGGGAGGTGGTGAGGGTCTTCACCGGCAAACGAATTCGGAGGGCCCGTCGAGGCGATTTCCGGGTCAGGATCGGCCGCTTCGCCTCCATCGGCAGAAAACGCAGCAGGCCGAAGAAGCCGAACCGGCTCCCTCCGCTCAAGTCGCGGCCCGATCTGCGGCCACCGAACCTGTCCGTCCTGACGGCGGACCCTGCCGCCGCGCCGGGGGAGGTTCTTTTCGCCCCCAAGCAGACCGGTCTGGTTATCTCCGACGAACTCGGCCGGGTCTCCTGGTTCCGGCCGACCGGCTTCGGCGGAAGGGGTCAGGAAGTCCAGGACTTCGACGTCCAGCGATACCGGGGCGATCCGGTTCTGACCTTCTGGAGAGGGGATGCCAGCCGGAACGGTCCATTCCAGGTCGGCAGCTACAACATTCTCAACCGGCGCTACCGCCCGGTTGCCAGATTCGGGACCGGCAACGGCTACCGGCCCGACGCCCATGAGTTCACGATCACCTCGAGGAATACGGCCCTGGCCATCGCCTACCGGAGCGTCCGGTGGAACCTGAGAGAACATGGCGGTGGCGGCCGGGCGAAGGTGTTCGACAACATCGTGCAGGAGATCGACATCAAGACCGGTGCGGTGCTTTTCGAGTGGCACAGCCTCGGCAACGTGGGCCTGGATGCCAGCGTGAGCAGCCGACCGAAGAACGGAGGGGCGTGGGACTATTTTCACGCCAATTCCGTGGCAGAAGACGGCGATTCGCTGCTGGTCTCGGCCCGCAAGGTCAGCACCATCTACCGGATCGGCAGGAAGTCGGGCCAGGTGAAATGGAGGCTCCGCGGCGACGGCCGCAAGCCGCGCGCGAACGACTTCCTGGTCGGCCCGGGCGCCCGGTTCGGCTTTCAGCACGACGTCGAGCGCTTGCCGAACGGAGACATCTCCCTGTTCGATAACGGCTCGGCCCACTCCCTCGCGGACTTTGTCAGCGACCAGTCGAGCGCCCTGGTTCTCCGGCCCTACGGGAAAGGGAAAGAGAGCAGGGTGATCCCGGTGAGGCGCCTCCGGCACCCCCAGCCGATCATCGCGGGCTCACAGGGAAGCGCGGAGGTACTTCCCGACGGAAACGTCTTCGTCGGCTGGGGATCAAGATCACGGATTACCGAGTTCACGCCCGACGGGCAGGTCGTCTTCGACGCCACCTTCGAAGCCCCGGTCAACTCCTACAGGGCCCGCAAGGCCGAGTGGGCCGGCCGGCCGAAGACCAGGCCGGCGGTCGCCGGCAGGTCCGGCGAAAAGGGTGCGACCGCCTGGGCTAGCTGGAACGGAAGGGCCGACATCGGGGTGTGGCGGGTCCTGACCGGGCCACGCGCCGGAAAACTGAGTCCCGTCGGGGGCTCTTCCTGGACCGGCCTGGAAACAGCGATCCCGCTGAAGCGGCTCGGCGCAAAGGTCAAGGTCCAGGCCCTGAGCGGCGACGGCTCGCTGCTCGGTCAGTCGAAAGTGACGCGAGTCAGCACCCGGGCCGGGGGCCGCCCCAAACCGTAGGCCCGGGCCCGGGGGCTCCCGATCGCTGTTCGGGCATGAGCGAACGGGAGGGCCTGCGCGACGGTAGCGGGCTCCCGGGGAGCGTCGCCGGACCGCGGACCTCCGAACCCTTGTGCGGCGAACCGGCCCGGTAGGCTGGTCTGAATGTTCGACCAGCTCTCTGAACGCCTTCAGTCAACCCTCTCGGACGTCCGGTCCAGGGGCAAGCTGACCGAGGCCGATATCGACCGCGCGATGCGCGAGATCAGGCTGGCCCTGCTCGAAGCAGACGTCAACTTCAAGGTGGTCAAGACCTTCACCGCCAAGGTGAAGGAGCGCTGCCTGGGGGCCGATGTGCTCGGCAGCCTGAACCCGGGCCAGCAGGTGGTGAAGATCGTCAACGAAGAGTTGACCGACCTCATGGGTGGCGCCGGGCGCGACCTGGTCTTCTCCCAGAAGGGCATCACGGTGATCCTGATGGCAGGCCTTCAGGGATCCGGCAAGACGACGGCAACGGCCAAGCTGGCGCGGCTGCTGACCAAGGAAGGCAAGAAGGTCGCCCTGGCGGCCTGCGACGTCTACCGGCCGGCCGCGATCAAACAGCTGGAAACGGTCGGCAAGCGGGCCGGAGCGGTGGTCTACCAGCAGGGCAGCGACGCCGACCCGGTGGAGATCGCCGACTGGGCACTCGGCAAGGCAAAGGACGAAGGCCGCGATGTTCTGATCATCGATACCGCCGGGCGGCTTCACATCGACGCGGAGCTGATGGACGAACTGGCCCGGATCCGCAAGAAGACCAAGCCTCACAACGTGCTGCTGGTGATCGATGCGATGACCGGCCAGGATGCCGTCGGGGTCGCCGAGTCGTTTTCGGAAGCGGCGGAATTTGACGGCGTGATCATCTCCAAGCTCGACGGGGATGCCCGCGGAGGCGCGGCGCTCTCGGTCAAGGCGGTCACCGGCAAGCCGATCATCTTCGCTTCGACCGGGGAGAAACTCGATGAGTTCGAGCGCTTCCACCCCGATCGCATGTCAAGCCGGATTCTCGGCATGGGCGATGTGCTCAGCCTGATCGAAAAGGCCGAGGAGCAGGTGAGTGAGGACGAGGCGGAGGAACTCCAGCGCAAGATGGCGAGCGAGACGTTCACGCTCGAGGACTTTCTGAAACAGATGAAGCAGGTTCGCAAAATGGGGCCGATCGGCAACCTGGTCGGGATGATGCCCGGCATGGGCGCGATGAAGCAGATGAAGGACACCGAGGTCGATGAGGGCGAGCTCGATCGGGTCGAGGCGATCATCCTCTCGATGACCCCGTACGAGCGGGCGATGCCGGAGATGATCAAGGGCTCGCGCCGCCGCAGGATCGCCGAAGGATCGGGCACGAAGATCCAGCAGGTCAACAACCTGGTCAAGCAGTTCGGCCAGATGCGATCAATGATGAAGCAGATGGCAAACGGCAATATGCCCGACCCCCAGCAACTTGCCCGGATGAGCGGCAAGACCCGGCGCCCCAAGGTCCGCCGGCGTTGAGAATCTGTAGGATCCCCAACTCCAATGGCAGTCCGAATAAGACTTAGACGAGTAGGTTCCAAGAAGAACCCGATCTGGCGAATCGTTGTCGCCGACAAGCGCTCCCCGCGTGACGGCCGGTCGATCGAGACGATCGGCCAGTACAACGCCCAGACCGACCCTTCGACGATCGTGCTGGACGAGGATCGGGCCAGGCACTGGCTCGAAAAGGGCGCCCAGCCCTCGGAGCGGGTCGCTGGCCTGCTGCGGATCAAGGGCATCAGGGCGACCGGAAGCTGATCGCGGTGCGGGAGATGCTCGAGTTCCTCACCCGCTCACTGGTCGAGGACCGGGATGCGGTCGAAGTCGAAGAGCTTGAGGAAGACGGTGATCTGATCTACGAGATCACGGTCAACCAGGACGATCTCGGACGGGTGATCGGCAAAGGCGGCCGCGTGGCCAACGCGATCCGGACCGTGGCCAAGGCGGCAGCGGTCCGCGAAGAGCGCCGGGTGCTGGTCGACATCCTCGACTGAGCGGGCGGACGGTCTCACTCAGTGAGCCCGGACAGGCCGTGAACCTCGACATCTTCACCCTCTTTCCCGAGGCCTTCGCCTGGCTCAGGGAGCAGCGTCCGGTGCGCAAGGCGATCGAGCACGGGGCCGGGCTCGACCTTCGTGACTACCGCGACTGGACCCCGCTCAAAGGCGGCAGGGTGGACGACGCTCCGTATGGCGGGGGCGCCGGGATGGTGCTCCGGGTGGACGTGGTCGATGCCGCCCTGGACGGCGTCTACCGGGGTGGGGACAGGCCGCGGACGGTGGTTCTCGCCCCTACTGGCCGGTTGCTCGACGAGGCCATGGTCAGCGAACTGGCCGCCGAGCCGGGGCTCGCACTGCTCTGCGGTCGCTACGAGGGCTTTGACCAGCGGGTCCACGAACATCTTGCCGACGACGAGGTCTCGATCGGCCGGTACGTACTCGCCGGTGGCGAGTTGCCCGCGATGGTGGTCGCCGACGCGATCATGCGCAAGCTTCCGGGAGCGCTGGGCGACTCCGACAGCGCGATCGAGGAATCGTTCAGCGAGGCGCTGGAAGGGATGCCGGAATACCCGCACTACACGAGGCCGGCGGAATACCGTGGTTGGGGCGTCCCCGAGGTCCTCGTGTCCGGAGATCACGGGAGGGTCAGGGAGTGGCGACTGGAACAGTCGAGGCGGCGAGAGGACCGTCGGTGACTTGGAGTCGGTAGCATTGCCGCTCCGCGGGCCACCCGGCCCGTCTTTTTGAGCCATGAGCACAGTAATTCAAGACATCGAAGCCGAACAGGCGCGCAAGGGGCTGCCGTCGTTTGCGGCCGGCGACCGCGTCCGGGTCCACTTCCTGGTGATCGAGGGCAACCGCAAGCGCCCGCAGGTCTTTGAGGGCGTGGTGTTGAAGCGGCAGGGCTCCGGCGTCCGGGAGACGTTCACCGTGCGAAAAGTGTCGTTCGGGGTCGGGGTCGAGCGAACCTTCCCGCTCCACTCGCCGAAGATCGAGAAACTCGAAGTTGCCTCCCGTGGCCGGGTTCGCCGGGCGAAGCTCTACTACCTGCGGGGCCGGGTCGGCAAGGCCGCTCGCGTGGCTGAGCGCCGCTGGGGGATCGACGAGGACATGGTCGGCACTTCGGAAGCCGGAGCCGTGGACGCCGCCGGCGAAGCCCAGGAGCCGGTTGAAGACGTCGAAGCGACCGAAGCTGAAGCAGCTGACTCCGAAGCGGCTGATGAGGGTGAGGCTGTCGAGGGCGCGGAAGCCCAGGACGAGGCGAGCGGCGACAGTGAGCCGGAGGGCGCTGAAGCGGCGCCCGCGGAAGACGAGCCGGCCGAGGCCGGAGATGCGCCTGAAGCAGAAGCCGAACCCGCGGCCGAAGGCGAGTCGGCCGGCGCCGAGCAGGACGAGAAGGAACAGGCCTGAGCCCGCACATCCCCAAGCCGAAGACGGCCGGGGGGAGCTTCGTAGAACTGGTCGTGATCGTCGCGATGGCGCTCGGGCTCGCGCTGCTGATCCAGGCCTTCCTGATCAAGCCGTACCAGATCCCGTCCGGCTCGATGGAGCCGACTCTCGACGTCGGTCAGCGGATATTGGCCAACCGCTTCATCTACCACTTCACCGACCCAAAGGCGGGGGACGTCGTCGTCTTTCATCCGCCCGCCGGCGTCGACCGGGCCGGGGCGGTCTGCGGAGTCCCGCGTCAGCCGAGAGCCTCCTGCGCCCAGGCCACACCCGAGAAGTCCTCCGAAACCTTCATCAAGCGGATCGTCGCCGGCCCGGGTGACACCGTGGCGGTAGAAAACGGTTTGCCGGTGGTCAACGGTGTGGTTCAGCGCCCCGACGGCTATGAGATCAATCGCTGTGGCCCGGTGGGCCAGGGCTGCGACCTCCCCCGGCCGATCGAGGTTCCCGAGGGCCACTATTTCCTGATGGGAGACAACCGCGGACAGAGCGAGGACAGCCGGTTTTGGGGACCGCTTCCCGAGGAGTGGCTCATCGGCAAGGCGTTCGGCACCTACTGGCCCCCGAATCGCATCGGTGGACTCTAAGCTTCCTCGCGACCCCGACCCCGGTGGGCTTTTCGCCCACGATCGGGACTTGGAATCGAGCGTCGTGGCCGGGACAGACGAGGCCGGAAGAGGCTGCCTGGCCGGTCCGATCGTTGCCGCCGCGGTGGCTCTGGACCGTCACTGCCTCGAAGATTTCGGAGGGGGCCGGCTGATCGGGATCCGCGATTCGAAGAAGATGAGCGCGAAGGCGCGAGAACGCCTTTATCCCCAGATCCTCGCCTCTGCCCGTGAGGTGGTCGTAGTGGTGCGCTCGGCCCGCTACATCGATGCCAACGGCCTGCACGTGGCCAACCTCGAGTGCCTGACCCGCGCGCTCGAGGGACTGGGGGAGTGCCCCGGCGGATCGGTCATGCTGGTGGACGGGTTCAACCTGCCCGGTTGCGGCGTGGAACATCGCAAGCTGATCAAGGGCGACAGCACGAGCGCCGCGGTCGCGGCCGCCTCGGTGGTCGCGAAGGTGACCCGCGACCGCTGCATGATCCGGGCCGGGGAGCGCTATCCGGGCTACGGCTTCGAGGGTCACAAGGGATACGCCAGTGAGGCCCATCGTCAGGCAATCCGGGAACTCGGGGCGTCACCTATCCACCGGCTTTCATTCAACTCGGCTGCGTACTCCCGAGCGTAATCCCGGGCGACCGGGTTTCCGCCCGCGGGCGGGCCGGATTTCGGCCCAGGGTCAGAAGGCGTCCTCGATGTGGTCGTACACGGCGATTTCGCCGTCGCGCCCGAAAATGACCCCGACCACGTCGAAGCGGGTGTCGCGGAAGGCCAGGTTTCGACCGGGGCCGGCCAGCCAGACCTCCGCGAGCCTGCGGAGCCGGCGCTGTTTGTGCGGACCGACGGCCAGGGCGGGCGCGGGTGGCCCCCGCAGCGACCCGACGTGGCCCGACTTGACCTCGACGAAGACCAGGGTGGAACCGGCCCGTGCGATCAGGTCGACTTCTCCGGCGCGGATTCTCCAATTGCGGGCGAGGATCCGCCAACCGCGCCGGCTCAGGTGGTGCGCGCATATGTTCTCGGCCGACCGGCCGGTCGCCCTGCGGGGATCGCCCATCGGCCAAACCTAGGCCGGAAGTCCCCCAACAGACCCGCGAGTCGGAAAGTTGTCCGATCGCGGCCGCTGTCTTGTTCCGTTCCGCGTGCCAACCGTGAGCGGCAAGCTCCTAGCTTCGATCCATGCTCGCCGAAACGACCGCGTTCACCCTCGACGGGATTTCGGCCCGGCCGGTCCGGGTCGAGGTCGACGTGCACCGGGGCCTGCCGAGTTTCCAGATCGTCGGCCTGCCCGACGCCGCGGTCCGGGAGGCCAGGGAGCGGGTGCGCGCCGCCCTGGTCAATTGCGGCTACGAGTTTCCCCTGCGCAGGATCACCGCCAACCTGGCCCCGGCCGATCTTCGCAAAGTCGGCCCCGGGCTCGACCTCGCCCTGGCGACGGCTCTGCTCGGTGCCAACGGAGAGATCCCTGCCGGGTCGCTGGCCGATCTGGCCCTCGCCGGTGAGCTCGCTCTCGACGGTTCGGTCCGGCCGGTCCGCGGCGCCTTGGCCATGGCCGAGGCGGCCGGCAGGGCGGGCAAATCCGGTTTCATCTGTCCGGATCAAAACGGCCGCGAGGCATCGCTCGCAGCCGGAATCGAGGTGAGGACCGTGGGCAGTCTGGCCGCGCTGCGCAGCCTGACGCGGGGAACGACCCCGGGCGAGCGGCCGGCGGCGGCCGAAATCGAGCCGAGCCCTGACCTGCCGGACATTCGCGATCTCCGCGGACAGGAGTTTCTCTGTTCGGCGATGGAGGTTGCCGCCGCGGGAGGTCACGGTCTGCTGATGGTCGGTCCGCCCGGCGCCGGCAAGTCGCTCGCCGCCCGTCGAATGCCGTCGATCCTGCCGCCGCTGACCGGGGACGAGGTGCTCGAGGTGGCCCGGATCGCCAGCGCCTGCGGCACCGGGAACGGGCAGGTGACCACGACCAGGCCGTTCCGGGCACCACACCACACCGTGTCGGCGGCCGGGCTCGTCGGAGGTGGCAGTCCTCCCCGGCCGGGCGAGATAACCCTGGCTCATAGCGGGGTGCTGTTCCTGGACGAGCTCTGTGAGTTCAGCCGCCCTGCGCTCGAGGCGCTGCGTGAGCCCCTGGAATCCGGCCAGGTATCGATCTCCCGCGCAGGGGGCCGCCAGACCCTGCCGAGCCGGTTCATGCTGGTCGCGGCGGCCAACCCCTGCCCCTGCGGCCGGGGACAGGAGGACCCCGGGTGCGAATGCAGTGCGGCCGCGATCCGGCGCTACCGGGCAAGGCTCACCGGTGCCCTGACTGACCGGATCGACATGACCGTGGCGGTGAGCCAGCCGGAGAGCGAATCGATGTTGCGGCCGGCTGAACAGGACTCGGCGGCGGTCCGGCTCAGGGTGGTCGAAGCCCGAGCGGTCATGGCCGACCGGTACGGCGACGGAACGACCAACGCGGCGGCGGCAGAACAGCAACTCGAACGGTTCGGACTTGAGCGCGCCGCGGCCGATCTGCTGTCGGCGGCCCACCGCAGCCGGGGGCTGAGCGGGCGGGCCCACGCCCGGGCGCAGCGGCTGGCCAGGACCATCGCCGACCTCGACGGGGGCGGGCCGGTCACCGAAGCGCATATGGCCAGGGCGCTCCAGCTCCGCCGGAGGACCGGGAAATGAGCGGACCGGGAACCCCGAGGCGAACGGCATGCGCGGACTGCCTCAGGCGATCGTGGTTGATCGCCGGGCTCGCCCCGTTCATCCAGAAGGCCTGCGACGACCGGGCCGGCCGTCGGGTCCCTGAGCTGCTGCGACTGGAGGGCCGGGAACTGGCCGCGGCCATGGCACCGCGGCAGGCGGACCGGATCGTCGGTGAGATCGGGGATATGTCGGAGGACCTGCTCAACGAGCGGCTGGAGGGGACCGGGTGCTGGGCCTTCTGCCGGCACGATGATGGCTTCCCGGACGGTCTTCGCGACGGCGCCGACGCCCCTCACGCGCTGATCGGGCGGGGCGCAGCCTTTGCCCTGTCGGAGGTGCGGGTCGATGACTCGGCCACCGTGGTCGGGGCGAGACGTGCGTCGGGGTACGGACTGGAGGTGGCTCGACGGCTGGGCGGCGAGCTGGCCGGGGCCGGTCTGACCGTGGTCAGCGGGATGGCGCTCGGAATCGACGGGGCGGTACACCGTGGCGCACTCTCCAACGGGCGGGCCGTCGCGGTTCTGGCCTGCGGCCCGGAGCGCCCCTATCCGGCCTCCCATCGCGGGCTTTACGGCGGGCTGCTCGAGTCCGGCCTGATCGTTTCCGAGATGCCGCCGGGGGCGGGCGTGTGGCGTTGGGCCTTTCCGGCGCGGAACCGGATCATGGCGGCCCTCTCACAGATCACCGTCGTGGTCGAGGCCGCGGCGCGCTCCGGGTCTCTGATCACGGCCGAGATGGCCGCCGACGCCGGCCGCGAGGTCGGTGCGGTGCCGGGTCAGGTCACCTCCGGTTCCGCCGCCGGGACGAACGAGCTGATCGCCAGCGGGGCCGCCCTGATCCGCGACGGGCGGGACGTGCTTGACAGAGCGGTGGGCGTCGGGGCGGCGATGCCTGAGGTGTTCGGTCCCGATCCCGGGCCGGCCGGCGCGGCCGTGCTCGGCGCGGTCGAGGGCGGCTGCGAGACCGTTGACCGGATCGCCGGGCAGCTGAACGCTGGTTCGGACGATATCGCCGCCGGCCTGGCCCAGCTGGAGGTACTCGGCTACCTGCGATGCTCGATCGGCGGCAGCTGGTTCCGCACCGGGTTGAAGGCTCCGTATCCTTCGAACCCTGATGCAGGGAAATGAAACAGCCGCGGTGCTGACGATCGCCGGGTCCGACAGCGGCGGGGGCGCCGGGATCCAGGCAGATTTGAAGGCGTTCGCCCGCTGTGGGGTGCACGGTATGAGCGCGGTTACCGCGATCACCGCACAGAACACGGTCGGTGTGGACGCGATCGAACCGGTCTCCCCGGCGATGATCACGGCTCAGGTGCACGCCGTGGCCGGTGACATCGGGGTGGACGCGGTCAAGATCGGCATGCTCGGAACCGTCGAGACGATCGAGGCCGTCCATTCGGCCCTCGATCTGGTCGGCGAAGCGCCGGTCGTGCTGGACCCGGTGATGGTCGCCGAGAGCGGAGCGGACCTGCTCGACCCGGAGGCCCGCTCCGCGCTGATCGAGCTGATCCTGCCCCGCGCCACGGTGGCAACCCCGAACATCCCCGAGGCGAGGGCCCTGTCCGGGCTGGGCGAGCAGGCAGGCCAGTCGGAGCTGGCCCGGGCGGTAGCGGAGTTGGGCCCCGACGCCGTCGTCGTGACCGGGGGTCACAGCAGAGGGATGGTCGATCTTTTCTTTGACGGAGCCCGGGAAGAGGAGGTCGCCGGCGACCGCCACCCCGGGACTTCGAGCCATGGCTCGGGCTGCACCCACTCCTCCTGCATCGCGGCTCTGCTCGGACGAGGCGTTGAGCTCCCGGCGGCCGTGCGGGCGGCCCGCAGCATTGCTTCGAAGGCGGTCGGGAGCGGACTCGATTCAATCGGCTCCGGGCCCGGGCCTGTCGATGTGATCGGCCTGGCGGAGGCCGGCCACGGACTGGCCGGCCGGGGCCTTTAGGATGGCGGCCATGTCCAGGAACGCATCCACTTCACAGGCACTCCCGCGTCCGCGGTCCGCCGCCGTCTTCGACGGGCCCGACCGGGCCGCTGCCCGTGCCTACATGAAAGGCATCGGCTACACCGACGAGGACCTCAGCCGTCCGACCGTTGGAATTGCCAACACCTGGACTGACGCGATGCCCTGCAATTACGGCCTGCGTGCCCTTGCCGAGTACGTGAAGGAGGGCGTTCGCGCCGCCGGTGGGACCCCGATGGAGTTCAACACGGTCGCCGTCTCCGACGGGATCACCATGGGCACGCAGGGCATGAAGTCGTCACTGGTCAGCCGGGAGGTGGTTGCTGACTCGATCGAGTTGATGGCCCGCGGTTACCAGTTCGACGCGGTGATCGGCCTTGCCGCCTGCGACAAGACGATCCCCGGGGCGGTCATGGGCGTTGCCCGCCTTGATGTGCCCTCGCTGGTTCTGTACGGAGGCTCGATCAAGCCGGGTCGCTACAAGGGCAAGGATGTAACCATCCTCGAGATGTTCGAGGCGATCGGCGCCCACGCCGCCGGCAAGATCTCCGATCAGGAGCTGACCGACATCGAGGAAGTGGCCAGCCCCGGCTTCGGGGCCTGCGGAGGGCAATTCACGGCCAACACGATGGCCTGTGCCTTCGAGGCTCTGGGGATCTCGCCCGCGTTCTCGGCGATGGTCCCGGCTGAAGACACCCGGAAGAACGAGGTCGCCGAACAGATCGGCGAGCTGGTGATGAAGGTGCTGGCCGAAGACCTCAGGCCGAGCCGGATCATCACCCGCAGATCGCTCGAGAACTCGATCGCCTGCGTCTGCGCCTCGGGCGGCTCGACCAACGGGGTGCTCCACCTTCTGGCGGTGGCACGCGAGGCCGGGGTCGAGCTCGACCTCGACGTCTTTGAACAGGTTTCCCGCCGCACCCCGCTGCTGGCCGACCTCAAGCCCGGCGGACGGTTCATCGCCACCGACCTCTACCGGGCCGGCGGGGTTCCGCTGATCCTGAAGCAGCTCAAGGACGGCGGCCTGCTCCACGAGGATGAGATCACCGTCAGCGGCAGGACGATCGGCGAGGAGGCGGATCGGGCCGAAGAGGAACCGGGGCAGGAGGTAGTCCTGCCGGCCGACGCTCCGCTGAAGGCCCAGGGCGGCCTCGCCATCCTGCGCGGCAACCTCTGCCCGGACGGCGCCGTGGTCAAGGTCGCCGGAACGGAGCGACGCAACCAGACCGGCCCGGCCCGCGTCTTCGAGCGCGAGGAAGACTGCTTCGCCGCGGTCAAGAAGGGCGAGATCGAGAAGGGAGACGTGATCGTCATCCGCAACGAGGGCCCGGCCGGAGGCCCCGGGATGCGCGAGATGCTCCAGGTAACCGCTGCCCTGGTCGGTGAAGGCATGGGCGAGCACGTCGCCCTGCTCACCGACGGGCGCTTTTCCGGGGCGACCCGGGGGCTCATGGTCGGCCACGTGGCTCCCGAGGCGGTCAAGGGTGGTCCGATCGCCGCAGTGCGAAACGGCGACATGATCACGCTCGACATCGACGACCGCAGCCTGAACGTCGATCTTCCGGTCGAGGAGATCGACCGGCGCATCGAGGCCTACAAGATCCCTGAACCGCTGTTCGATCGGGGGGTCATGGCAAAGTATTCGCGCGGGGTCAGCTCGGCCTCGCTGGGCGCTATCACCTGACGGTAGCCGCGAAGGCGTTCGCGAGAGCCGGCGCCGCGTCGGTGTGATCACCGCTACATTCTTGCGGCCAGCGGGTTTTAACGTTCGGACAGGCGTTATTGTCAACCAGGGGTCGGCGTGTGGCCCAAGTCAGTCAGTCAACGTGATCTGCGGGGAAAAGGAGTCTTGATGACAAGTTTCTGGGCGAGTGTGAAGCCGATGGTGAGGTTGATTCTGGTCGCGGCAATTGCGGCGGCGGCATGGATGAGCGTAGGGACCGCCCAGGCCGGCGTCGGAGACTCCACGTCCTGGCTGTGCAAGCCGGGCCAGGCAGACAACCCCTGTCTGGGGGACCTGGACGGCACAGCACAGCATGCCGACGGTTCATTCACCGACCTGGGCTACGTTGCCCGCCCCGATGCGCCGGTCGACTGTTTCTACGTCTACCCGACCCAGAGCAACCAGACGACTGCCAACGCCGATCTCAACCCCGACAAGGAACTGAAGGACGTGGCGATCAACCAGGCCCGTCAGTTCTCGCGGGTCTGCGACGTCTACGCGCCGCTCTACCGCCAGTACACCTTCCAGGGGCCGATTACCGACGAAGTAAGGGACATCGCCTATGACGGCGTGGTCCAGGGCTGGAACGACTATCTCGAGAACTACAACAAGGGCCGCGGCGTGGTCATCATCGGCCACTCTCAGGGCTCGATGCATCTCGGGCGACTGATCCAGGAAGAGATCGACACCAAGCCTTCGGTGCGCAACAGACTGATCTCGGCGATCATCCCGGGGGCCAACGTCTTCGTCCCGAAGGGGCGCCCTGTCGGCGGCCAGTTCCAGCACGTTCCCGCCTGCGAGTCGGCCGACCAGCTCGGCTGTGTAATCGCCTACTCGGCTTACCTCAACGAGCCACCGGCCGGTTCGAGCTACGGCCGGGTCGATTCGGGGTACTGGATCAACCCGATGCCCCGGGCCGATCCAGCCGCCTTCGACGTGCTCTGCGTCAACCCGGCCGACCTGACCGGCGGTGACCTGGACGTGCTGGCCAACCTGCAGGTGTTCCTCGGAGGCTCCGAAGGTCCGAAGCCCTGGAGCGGTCAGCCCGATGTGGCCAGGGGCGAGTGCATGAACCAGAACAACGTCAGCTGGCTGAACGTGACCCCGAACGGCCCGCCCGACCCGAGGCCTGACCTTTCGGCCTTCATCGCCAGCTCCGGCGGCAACCTCCACCTCGGCGACATTAACCTCGCGCTCGACAACCTGGTCAGCATCGCCGGGACCGGGGCCGATGCCTATCTGGTGGCCGAGCGCAAGGCCGCGAAAAAGAAGCTGTCGAAGAAGCAAAAGCAGCTCAAGAAGGCGAAGAAGAAGAGCCGGAAGCTCGGCAAGAAGTCTAAGCAGGCCGGCAGGAAATGCCGGGCGGCAAAGAAGTCGGGCAGAGGCGTTGCGGCGAAATGCAAGGCTCAGCGCAAGCTGC
>JBGUDX010000014.1:0-15622 GCA_041821645.1 Acidobacteriota bacterium | reverse complement strand
TGGCCTGGGCCGCCGAGACAGGCGTCCAGCGGCCCCTGCGGACCGGGACGATCTTCTCGTCGGCCCATCTGCTCAGGGTCGCCGGCGAGACTCCCGCCCGGCGGGCAGCTTCATTGAGGCTTATGCGCTCGTCCCCGGGCATTGGCCACGAGGCTAAGGCATGAGGCAGCGGGGCCGCCGAAACGGCCCCGCCGCCAGTCACCGCCTCCCGCCGCTACTCGAGGTGGGTCTGGGTGACTTCGTCCCCGCGCTCGCCAGTCCTGATCCGGATCGCCTCGTCGATCGAGGTGACGAAGATCTTGCCGTCTCCGACCTCACCGGTCCTGGCGTGGCGCAGGATCGTCTCGACGATCAGATCCTTGTCACTGTCGGCGACGACGATCTCGAGCTTCAGCTTCGGCCGGACGTTGACGGTCACCGTCGAGCCGCGGTACTGCTCGACGATTCCCTTCTGCCGGCCGGAGCCCTTGGCTTCGAGAATGGAAATGGAAGGGAATCCCTTCTCCAGCAGCTCGGACCGGATCGGCTCGAACGCCTCGTGTCTTATGAATGCTTCGATCTTCTTCATCTGTCTCAACCCCTCTCAGGCCTGTTCTGATTCCGACTGGTCCAACGGCGCGACCGGTGTGCCCGCCATTGACGGTACATAGTCACCGCTCGGGTACTCCGGCTGTGGAATGAACGCTTCGGGATAGCCGTACATTCCATGGCTGGAGATATCGAGCCCGGCCTCTTCCTCATCGATCGAGACCCTAAGTCCGGTGGTCGACTTGATCACCCTGAAGGTGATCAGCGAGAGCACCAGGACCACGGCGAACGTGAATACGACCGCCAGGGTCTGGACCCCGAACTGACCGATCGTCGAGCCGAAGCTCTGGTCTCCGAAGACGCTGTACCAGATGCCCGAGCCGGCTCCGTCGAGAACGAGTCGCGGGGAGGCGAAGATGCCGACCGCCAGGGTTCCCCAGATGCCGGCCAGGCCGTGGGCCGAAAGGGCGCCGATCGGGTCGTCGAACTTCTTCTCGATCGCCAGCACCCCGAAGACGACAAGGATGCCTGCAAGCAGGCCGATGATCGGGGCCGCCCAGTACTCGACGAACCCGCAGCCGGCGGTGATGCCGACCAGTCCGGCGATCGCGCCGTTGCCGGCCATGCCGACATCGAGCGCCCTGGTCTTCAGGTAGATCACCAGGCTGGCGCCGATCACGCCGGCGGCGGCGGCGAGCTGGGTGTTCAGCATCACCTCTCCGAAGAACGCCCCCTCGGTCACGAAGGTCGAGCCCCCGTTGAAGCCGAACCAGCCGACCCAGAGGATGATCACGCCGAGACCGACCAGCGGCATCGAGTGACCGGGGATCGCACGAGGCGAACCGTCCTTGTCGTATTTGCCCCTTCTGGAACCGAGCAGCAGCAGTGCCGCCAGGCCTGCCGTCGCGCCGGTCAGGTGGACCACCGAGGAGCCGGCGAAGTCCATCACCGGCTTGCCGCCGATGTCGGACAGCAGGCCGCCACCCCATACCGAGTGGGCGATGATCGGGTAGATCAGCGCACCGAACACGACCGCGTAGACCACGTAGGCGCTGAACTTGATCCGCTCAAGCGTGGTGCCCCAGACGATCGCCAGCGAGACGGCGCAGAACGCGAGGCCGAACAGCATCAGCATCGCGGTGTCAGCGGTCACGGCTGTGCCGAGGATGTCCTGGTCGAAGTGGAAGAAGAATCCGTCGGTGCCGATGTAGTCCGCGACGGTGCCGCTGCCGAAACCGGCGATCCCGTATCCGATCGCCCACCAGGCGATGGTCACGATCGCCAGGTTGATGAAGATCTTGGCCACCCCTGTGCCGGCGTTCTTCATCCGGGAGAAACCGATCTCCAGGAACATGAAGCCCGCCTGCATGAGGAAGACCAGAACCGTCGCGAATGCCACCCAGACCATGTCCAGTTCGAGCGACTTGGCGGCGATCTCTTCTGCCGGGCCGGCCAGGGCCGTGCCTGGCAACGCCAGTGCGGCCAGTGAAGCCGCGAACGCGGCGAGACTGAATCTCTTGACACTCATTTCCAGTGATTCCTCCTGTGTCCGCCGGGCCCCAGCCCACCGGTCGCTTTGTCGCGAGTAGATGACCGGGCAAATCTAGGGGGCGGCGGCAGGCCGGCATTTAGCCGGTCGGAGGAAATAGGGACCCTCCGGTTCTCACATCGGGCGAACCGGGTGAGACGGCTATTTCAAGCGCTTTCAGCTACAAGAATGCGGGGCCACGCTCGACCAGGCCGCGGTAAATCGCCTCCTGGATGGTCTCCCGCACCTGCTCCGAGAGGTCAAAGACGAGCGACCGGTCCTGGCTGGCGCCCGGTCCGTATCCCGACAGGTCGATCGGCTCGAGGAACTCGATTCGCCAGCGTGAGGGCAGCGGCAGCAGCCCGAGCAGCCCGAGCCAGGGAAAAGTCGGAGTGAACGGCACGTAGGGAGCGCCGGTGACCTTGGCCAGGGTTCGCAGTTCGCCGAGCTTCGGGTAGGTCTCCTCCGCCCCGACCACGGCCACCGGAATGATCGGAGTGCCCGTTTCGAGGGCCACCTCGACAAAGCCTCCCCGGCCGAAGCGCTGCAGCCGGTAGCGCTCGGAAAACGGCTTGCCAAAGCCCTTGGCCCCTTCCGGAAAGACCATCGCCAGGTGATCCTGCTCGAGCAGGCGGGTGAGGTTCTCCGGATTGGCCGCCACCCCGCCGGTCCGGCGCAACAGATAGCTGATCCAGGGTTGATCGAGGGTCCAGTTGAGGATCAGGGCGCGGGCCCACCGGGGTAACGGGTGCTCCTTCTGGATCGCGGTTCCGACCATCGCTCCGTCAAAAGGGAAGATGTTCCCCGAGTGGTTGCCGACCAGAAGCGCCCGCCCGTGAGCCGGCACGTTGCGGATCCCGGTTACCTGAACCCGCCACCAATGGCTGTAGAGAAACTCCATGAGCGGGAAAGCGGCCTCGGCGAATTCCTCGTCGAAGCCCCATTCGTCCTCGTGATACTCGCCGGTCATGCGTCGCAGCATGCGCTCGGAGGCGGTCTGGGCGACCGAGGTGAACTGGCGCACCAGCTCGACGCCGCTCACCTGCCCGCCCCCCTCATCGCCTGATGCTCCTGACCGGTGAGCCCGGATGCGGTGATCGGAAGATCGATCCCGCGCCGGACTCCTTCCGGGCGAAATCCCGGGCGGCCCCTTCGGAATCGAAGGCGAGCTCGTAGCCGACCTCATCGCGCAGCCGGGTGTTGTCGCAGCCACGGCCGTAGCGCATGAGCAGTTCCCCATCCTGGGAGAGGTCGGCACTGCCCAGAACCCCGCCGAGCCGTTTGAGAAGGAGGCTGGAAATGACCGGGGGCACTCCGACCGTCGGCTTGCCCGACAGCCGGAGCAGCCGGCTGAGCGATATCGAGCCGTCCGGCGCGACGTTGACCGCCCCCCTCACCGGGTTGAGCGTGGCGGCGGTCAGGGCCCCAGTCGCGTCTTCGGCGTGCAGCGGCTGAAGACGCGGGTCGAATCCCATCTGCGTCGGAACCACCGGAAGGCTCAGATACCTGGCCAGCGGGTTGTCCAGGCCCGGACCGAGTTCATACTGGAAGCGCAGCATGCAGCAGGTGACTTCGGGGTGGCGCCGGCCGAAGTTGTCGAAATATCCCTCCAGCTCACCGATGTCCCGCTGGAACCGGGTCTTGAGCGGGAACCGCTTGGCCATCTCCTCGGTGAGGAAGCTGGGTGCGCCCGGGGCCGAACCGTAGATCGCCGCCGAGCCCCTGACGACCAGGGCGCTCAGTGATTCGGTCTTGTCGCAGGCCGCCAGCAGCTGAAGCGTTCCGATCACGTTTATGTCGTGAAGGGCTCTCGAGGGCCGCCCGGCCTCCGGGTACCAGATCACCCCGCAGTGGACCACCACGTCGGGCTTCAGGCCCGGCAGGATCCTCGAGATGACCGGGTTGCGGATATCGGCTTCGAGAAATTCGGTCCGCCCGAGATCGATCGCCGGCGGTGAAGTGTCGATTCCGATGATTTCGCCGACCCCGGGGGTGCGCTCCAGGGCACGGGCCAGCTCCGACCCCCAGCGAGTCGCTACCCCGGCGATGACCACGCGGCCCTCCCCGGCCAAGGCTAACCGTCAACTTGAGGTTTAGCTTCGGCCTCTAATTTGGCTACACGACTGGAAAGGTGCTCGATCGCAAGTTCCAGGTCCCGGAGATCGTCGCGATTGACCAGACGCATGCCCTCGAGCGTGCCCCGCGCATCGCTGCCTCGTTTCGAAACCTCGTCGACCAGCACCTGTGCCCGGTCCCTGGTCTTGTCGGACAGGCCCTGGGCCCGGTCCTTCGTCTTTTCGGTAGCGGCGAACGCTCCCTCGATCGCGTCACGCAGGCCTTCGGGAATGCCGCGGGGGCCTTCACCCTCTTCGCCGGAACTGCCGCTGTCCTCAGGTTCTGCCATCTGTCTAGTTTATGCGGAACGGTCGCCGGCTGCCAGGGCCGGCAGGAAAAGCGGCGATCGACCACCGACCGACATGCCCGTCCGACTGACACCCCTGGAACCTCCGGCCGCCGACGCGATCGTGGTCGGGGACTCCCGTCGGGCATTCGTCCTGGCACAGGAACTGACAGTCCAACCAAGGATGAGTCATCAGGCCCGTGGTCTCTGGGGATACACCGGGACCAGCGAGCGAGGCCTCGATCTGACCGTGCAGTCAACCGGAGTCGGTGGTCCCAGCGCGGTCGCCGTGATCGGCGACCTGATCGAGGCCGGCGTATCGACGCTCATCCGACTCGGGACCTGTGTCTCGATCGCCGACCATCCCGAACCGGGAGAGGCCCTGCTGGTCGAAAGGGCGATCGCCGCCGATGGAGCCGGGCGAGCGCTGGCGGCCCGGGCGGCGGGCTCCGGATCCGTACGGGACCCGATCACGATCGAGCCCGACCGTGCTCTGTTCGATTCGCTGCGCGGTCTTGCAGAGCCGGGAACGGTTTCAAGCCACGATCTCGTCGCCCGGCTCGATCGCCGGCCCGACCAGGCCGGCGCCGGGACGAGCGTGGCCGGACAGGGGGCACCGGTTCGCGACCTTCAGACTGCCGCGACCCTTGCGATCGCCCGGAGCCTCGGAATCCGCGCGGCAGCGCTGCTGGTCGTCGCCGAGAGCGGCCCGGCGGGCCGGCTGGGCGAGGGTGAGATGGAGGATCGCTTCCTCGAACTCGGCCCGGCCGTGCTCGAAGTACTCGAGAAACGAGAGCCTAAGGCTCAAGTTGACCTTTAGGTCAGCTCTTCTTCCGCGTTGACTTGGGCTTGCGTTTCGAGCGGGCCGGCCCTGCTTTCTCGCCGGCAACCCGTTTCGCGGTTTCGGGGCTCGGCGAATCCCGGGTCCCGGACTCGAGATCACTACGAAGGCCGCGGATCTCTCCGAGGGCCCGGTCGAGCCGATCCTCCGTCTCTTCGAGCCGGTCCGAAACTGCCCTGAGCCGTCTCTCAAGGCGATCGGCTTCGTCGTGTGACGAGACGTTCAGCGCGCCCATCGCCGTCCGCTGCGCCTCACTCGCCCGGTCCCGGGCGGTGACCAGGGCCGAAACGGCCTGATCGAAGCCGGGGCTCGAGATCAGCGCCTGGGCGAGATCGGAGGCGGCGCGCTCCCCGCCGGAGCGGACCTTGTCGGTGAAACCCTCGCTTTCCTCGCTCATGCCGCAATCCTAAAGCCCCGGCCACCGGGGAGCCGCGGAAGCGGCTTGAATCGCCGCCAGAAAGCGGGCCTGCAGAGATGAGCCGGGGGTATCACTACGACCCCTTCTGCGATACGGTTCTGCTGCCGCATCTCGGGAGAGTGTCGGCAGGGTCTGTTTTAGTTGGGTACTACGGGTGGATAAGAGTTTCGAGTCGACACGACGGAATCGCTCAGCCCCATATGTGGCGGCCCTTGTATTCCTGCTGGTTTCCGGCCTGACCGCGGGGTTTGCGAGCGCCGCTCCTCCCCTTTCCGGACCGCCGGCCCCGGGGCAGAATTCGGTCGTCGCCGGGCAGGACGATCCGGGGTGCGATCCGGCGACCTCGGACTGCAGTGTCTCCAGCGACCCGGAGCCGACCGAGCCGACCCCTCCCCCGGCCTCGGCGAAGCAGCCCGGAGATGACTCGACGGGCGGGGTGACTCCGAAGCCCCAGCAGCCCGCAGGTGGAGGCAACGACAACTCCGGAAACCAGGGCTCCGGGAATCAGGGCTCACAAATCACCCCGCCCGGCTCGGAGCCCAAGTTCGTCGAAGAGGATCCCGAGCTGAGCGGCGGCGTTTCCCCCGATGACCAGACCGCGGATGGCGATCCGCTCGACGTCACGCCGCTGGCCGTACCCAACTTCCTGATCAACCGGTTCGAGATCCCGCCGTTCCTGCTTCCGATCTACCAGGCCTGCGGCAGCGAGTACGGAGTGCCGTGGGAAGTGCTGGCCGCGATCAACCGGATAGAGACTGCGTTCGGAACGAACCTGAACACGTCATCTGCCGGAGCGATGGGCTGGATGCAGTTCATACCGTCATCCTGGGCCATGTACGGGGTCGACGCCAATGGTGACGGGCAGAAGGACCCGTACAACCCGGTTGACGCGATCTGCGCCGCCGGCAACTACCTCCAGGCGGCCGGATACGCCGATGACCCGAGCGTCGCCATCTTCGCCTACAACCACGCCGACTGGTACGTCGCCGACATCCTCGAGCACGCCCGCGCCTACGCCCAGATCCCTCCCGAGATGATCAGCGCCCTGACCGGCCTGACCGAAGGGGCCCGGTTCCCGATCGCCGCCGAGTCGAACTACGAAGGCCAGATCTCGACTGAGAAGGCCGGGCGAAACGGATTGGCCTCGCAGGATGTGAGCTCATCCGAGAACCGCACCTCGGTCGAGGTCACCTCCGAGCCGGGCGCACCGGTCATCGCCGTGAACGACGGCGTCATCTCCTCGATCGATCCGGACACCGGGACCGTGGTACTCAAGGACGCCTACGGAAACCGCTACTCCTACGCCGGGCTCGGATCGGTGGCGAAGGTTCATCCGGTGCCCCGCAAGCGCAGCCCGGCCAGCCTGGCCGCGACCGAGGGCGACCGCGGACAGGCAACCGGCCGGGCACCGGCCGGTGATTCCGACATGGGCGAGATCAAGGCCCGTGACGAAGCCGGGCACCAGGGAGACAGAGAGCCGAGGGCCGACTCAGGCGGCAACGGCAACCAGCAGATCAGCGAGGTCCTGGTCGGTCCGGACGCGGCCGCGTCTGCCGCCGCCGACCAGGCCGCGCCGGCCGCGACGGAACCCGACTCCGGTGACCCGGTCCTGGCCGCGGCCGATAAGCGCCGGGCCGAGCAGACCGACCTCGGGACCGGAGCAGACCAGGACGGTGCGGTGGCCAACAGCGAAGACATGCGGGGCCGCGTATACGCCAGCCCGCTCCGACCGCACAACCAGAAGCGCTCGACGATCGAGGGCCAGTCGGTGAACAACATTCCGGGCGCGACCGTAGAGGGCAAGCCCGGCGACTACCTGATCTACGACGGCAGCAAGTCGGGCATCTACCGATTCGACCCGGACGAGACAGACCTCCGCCCGCTGCGCAAGGGCTCGAGGGTGATCGCGGGTACCGTGCTCGGCCGGATGGCCGAGAGCGCCTCGCCCGCGATCCGGTTCTCGATCCAGCCGGGCGGGGAGGACACCCCCCAGATTGATCCGAAGCCGTTCCTCGACGGCTGGAAGCTGCTCGCCGAGACCAACATCTACAACGCCCGTGGCAAGAACCGCTTCGCCGATCGCCTCGGGGTCAGCGGTGTCCTGTTGCTCTCCAAGCCGGCCCTGCAGAAGCGGGTGCTCAACGATCCCGGCCTCGACATCTACGAATGCGGCCGTCAGGACATCGCCAGTGGCTTCACCGACCGTCGCATCCTGGCCATGCTTGCCTTCCTTCGTGAGCGCGACTACACGATGTCCATCACCTCGCTCACCTGTGGACACGGGGTCTACTCGAGTTCCGGCTACGTCTCCCAGCACACCATCGGCTCGGCGATCGATATCGCGATCGTCAACGGCCAGGTAATTTCTCCGGCAACCCAGGGTGCGGGATCGATCACCGATGAGACGGTGCGCCAGATCCTCACCCTCCAGGGCACGATGCAGCCCGATCAGGTGATCAGCCTGATGGACTTCCCCGGCTCGACGTCATTTGCGATGTCCGATCACGACGACCACATCCACGTCGGATTCAGGCCGGTCGAGGGATCGGTCGCCGGCGGCTCGATCTCGGCTTCGCTCGGGGCCGAGCAGTGGGCCCGCCTGACCGAACGACTCGGCGAGATCCGCAACCCCAAGGTGGCGACGGCCCCGTCCCAGAACTCGCTGCCGGCCAAGTCCGGCGGCAAGGACAAGTAAGCGATCAGCCCGCTATTCGGGTTTGTCCAGCTTGAGTTTCCGGGGGCGCTGCGCCTGGATGACGGTCGCTACCTCGACCGGCAGGGTGAAACCCAGCGGGTCATGGTGATCGAGTCCGAGGGGGCACTGCCCCCGGCCCGCCGCAAGCGACGGCGACCTCGGAAATCGAACCGCAGCGATTCACCGACCCGGGTCCAGATAACCACGGTGACGGTGATCAGGGCGTACCAGCCGTTTGAGGACGAAGACGATGCCAAGGCCTGGCTGCAGCGCCTGGGCGAAGACGAGTTCACCGATGGACTGCTCAACGAGGCGCTCTTCACCCTCGACCGGGCCCGGGCCGCGGACGCCGCCGCTTCCGGACGGCCATTCGCTGCTCCGACTGAATTTGCGGGCATTCTCACGGCCCGGATCGGGTACGGGGACGGCGACCGCATCTCCGAAGGCCGCTTCACCGAAGCGTTTGATGTCGACGCCCGCGGTGGCGTGGGCAGCCGCAGGCGCGAGCGACTGTCGCGGACCGCCCCGATCGCCCGAATCGCTGCGATCATCGGCGAAAAGGGGAGGGCCGACTCGTGCGAATTCCTGGTTCCCCGGGTGAGGGCCGATCTCGATGCCGGCAGGATCATGACCGCCGCCCTCGGCATCGAGATGGCGTGCAGGTCGACGGTCGCAGAGCTTGACCAGGCCCTGGACGAGCCCGACCACGTGACCGATCTCGACCAGCTGGAGGCGATGCTGCCGGATCTGACGACGCTCACCGACTCGGTCCTGACCGAGACCGAGCCGTGGCCCGGTCTGGCCGAATCACTGGAGGAGCCGCTGGCGATCGCCGAGCGGATCCTGCGGCGGCGCCGAGTACTCGATCAGTAGTCGCGGGCCCGCCTGCCGGGACCGGTTACCGGCCGTTTCGCAGGTTCGATTCCGAGCGCTTCAAGCACCGGCTCGTCCTCGAGGCTGGTCGCGGTCAAGTCGGCTTCTTCGAGGGTGATTCCGGGCACCGAGGGCACCCCGATCACGAACAGGCCGGCCGCCCGCGCCGAGGTGACGCCGGACGGGGAATCCTCCAGTGCGATCACCGATTTCCCGGGCTCGACGCCGAGCCGGCGACAGCCTTCGAGGTACGCGTCGGGAGCCGGTTTCGCCTCGGGAACCTCGTGGCCGCTCACTACAGCCTCGAACGGCATCCCGGTCCGGGCCACCTGGTGTGACCGCTCGATGAACCTCCGCGGCGAATTCGAGATCAGGCCGACCGGCGTACCGGCCTCCCTCACCGCCGAAAGAAGTTCCAGCGCGCCGACCATCGCGTCGACACCACCCTCCAGCTCGGCCATGACAAGCTCGTCCAGCTCGGCCATGATCTCGATTTCCCGGCCGACTTCATCCAGATACCGGGCCAGCTTCTCCGCGGCGATCTCGGCCGAGGCGCCGACCAGGCTGCGCTTGTGATCGAGAGTGAATTCCCTGCCCCTGACTACGAACAGCTCCTGTTCGCCACGGGTCCATACCGCCTCGGTGTCCAGCAGCAGCCCGTCATTGTCAAAAAGCACCGCCTCGGGAGATGGCATGGCGCCACCCTAGAGGCTCGACCCCTGGCCGGGAATACCGGCCAGGCCAGCCGCGAAGGGCAAAATCAATAAATTCCGTGGCCGCCGATACCGGAGACGATCTGCCGGGTTAGAGGCAGGGATGCGCAAAATCGAAAACCAGACTGGGGCACCCGTTTCAGCGGGGACAGTGGCCGGATTCCGGAAACTGCCCCTGCTGCTCATCATTGCCGGGATTTCCGTCTCCATGCTCGCCGCAGCCACCGTAGCGGTCGCCGCGCCGCCCTCCGGCAAGGGCCTCCGGCCGCCGGAACCGCCGATGTTGCTACCGGCCGACGCGGGCATCAGCGGCACCAGGTCCTCGAATGACTCCAGCCGGGACTGGATCGTCGCCGGGACGCCCGGATCCGATTCGAGAAGTGCCGCGCTCAGTGCCGGAGCCCAGCCGATCCACCCCGGAAGCGGCATATTCCGGGTCGCCCGGGCCCGCGCGATCGAGCTGGCCCGTGATCTCGAAAGTTCCGGCCGGCTTGTCTTCGCCGAGCCCGACGTGCCCGTCGCCCGAGACGGCTACCCCAGCGACCTGTTCGACGGCGAACAGTGGTGGCTGAACCGGATCGTCAACCCGACCGACTTCACCCCGCCCCAGGTGACCGGCTCCAGCCCCCTGCTGGCGCTGATCGAGGAATCACTCGATCCGCTCCACCCGGACCTCTCGCAGGCGAACCTGGCCAACCCTGCATCGCTGGGGCCGGAATCGGACTGGCACGGAACCGCCGTCGCCGGCATCGCCGGCTCGCCCGGAGAGATGCTGGGCATCCGAGGTGTATGGCCGGGCGCCCGGATGCGCCTGGTGCCGTCGGGAACGACCTGCTCTACCGCCACCGACGCGGTGCTGCGGGCGGTCAAGCGTGGCGGCGCGATTCTCAACATGAGCTACGGCTTCCCGGCCGACAGCTGCTTTTCACACTACGTGGCTACGGAAGCCGCGGTCCGATCCGGGGTCCTGCCCGTCGCGTCGGCCGGAAACTCCGGCGTGATCGGGGGCAACGTGTCGTCCCGGCCGGCGACCGACCCCCACGTGATCTCGGTTTCCGCGGTCGACCAGGACGGACTTGTGGCCGACTTTGCGACCCGCAACGACGGTGTGGACCTGACCGCGCCCGGTGTCTCCGTACTCGCTCCCACGGTCGAGGAACAGACCGCCCCCGGCGGGTCCAAGACGGTAAAACGGGGCTGGGAACTGCACAGCGGGACCTCGTTTGCCGCCCCGATGGTCTCGGCCGCAGCAGCGATGCTCAAGGCTTCCCGTCCGGACCTCGAAGCGCGCCAGCTCGGCCGGCTCCTGACCAAGTCGGCGACCGATCTGGGCCCGCCCAGGCGCGACCCGGACTACGGAGAGGGCCTGCTGAACATCGATGCGGCGCTCACCGCCGGCACGCCACCGCGCGATCCGAAGGAGCCGAACGACGACATCACCTGGCTCAACGGATCCCTGCTCGGCGGCAAAGCCGGGTTCCTCTGGAAACCGCGAAACGGCAAGCGGCGCTCGATCACCGCCACGCTCTCGCGGGACAAAGACCCGGCCGATGTTTACCGGGTGCGCATCCCTCCCCGGAAGAAGCTGCTGATAACCGCTGCCCAGTACCAGGGTGACATCCGCCTCTCGGTGCTGAAGCCAAGCGCCAAGTCGATCGTCACGCCGGGCAAGAAGGTGATCGTGGCCTCGGATCGGCGCCGCCCCAAGACCGAAGGAGTCAAGGTGCGCAACCTGAAACATAAACCGCGCCTGATTTACGTCGCGGCCGAGGCCGGGCCGCGGCAGACCTCACAGTACGGTCGCTACAAGCTGACCGTCGCCCGCCGCCGGTAGACCCGCGCCCGGGGCTGCCCTCGCCGGCCCGCCACCCGCAGCCGGGGGCGCGGAGCGGAGCCGGCGTTTCCCACCCGGGGAATCGGTCGTCTACTTGCCCTGCCAGTTCGCGCTGCGCTTGCCGAGGAAGGCCGAGATGCCTTCCTTGCCGTCCTCGGAGAAGAAGGCCTTGGCGAAGCCCTGCTTTTCGGCCTCGATGCCCTCATCGGTGTCGCCACCGGCGAACGAGACCTGCTTGACCTGCTCAACCGCCAGCGGCGCCTGGCCGGCGAGCCTGCGGGCCCAGTTGGTGGCCGTGTCGAACAACTCCTGATCCGGGACGACCCGGGTGACCAGGCCGAAATCAAGCGCCTCGAGCGAGGAGATCGGGTCACCGACCAGGTTCATCTCGAGGGCCTTGTTGGCCCCGACCAGGCGCGGCAGGCGCTGGGTGCCGCCGAATCCCGGGATCAGCCCCAGCTTGATCTCGGGCTGACCGAACACGGCCGATTCGGCCGCTATCCGGAAGTCACAGGCCATCGCCACCTCGCAGCCGCCGCCGAAAGCGATCGAGTTGACCGAGGCGATCGTGACCACCCGGTCGGACCCGAACTCCTTGAGCAGGGCGTGACCGCTGTCGATCAGGCCGGCACCCGCTTCGGGGGTGTCCATCTTGGTGAACGCCTTGATGTCGGCACCGGCCGAGAAGACGATCGGCATGGTCGAGGCGATCACCATCGCACCGACCTCATCGTTCGCCTTGACCTTTTCCCAGACCGCGCCCAGGTCCTGGATCACCTCGGGGGAGATCGCGTTCATCGGCGGATTGGCCAGCCAGGCGATCGCGATATCGCCGCGGGTCTCGAGCTTGACCTTGTCCGGCTGGTCGCCTTCGTCAGGCTGCGGGTATGGGTAGAAGCCCTGTCCGGCGCTGAAGCCGAGCCGGCCCTGCGCGACCAGGCGCCTGAGCGTCACCGGTACCGGGAAGCGCTCGTCGCCGTACTCGCTGTTGAGCCGCTCGATCCGTTCGAGCGAGACGTCGAGGCCGTCGATGTCGGCCTTCCAGAAGGGCGGAAAGAGGCCGCGGCGGGGATCGAGCCCTGCACCGGCCATCAGGCCGACGTCGATGTCGCGGACCGAGGCGACGCCTTCTTCCAACAGCAGGCAGGCCTCGATCAGGGCCTTGGCGACGAACATGTCGGCCAGTTCGTCGGCGTCGGCGTCGGCGTCGCCGGCAACCTGCGGCTCGCCGTCCTTGTAGAGGCCCTCGCCGCCGGTTTTGACGCCGAGCTTGCCTTCGGCGACCTTCTGCTTCATGCCCTGGTGAACGTAAAAGCGGCCGCCGTAAGAGTCGCTGAGATGCTCGGCGACGTGATAGACGGTGTCGAGGCCGAGCATGTCGCCCAGCACGAACGGGCCCATCGGAGCGACGTTGGCCGCGGCCACGCCTTCGTCGATCTTCTTGATCGAGAGCCCGCGCTCTTCCTGGGCGCGCCAGATCTCGCCGACCGCCGAGTTGAGGATCCGGTTGACCACGAATCCGGGGACCTCGCCGCAGGTGATCGGCTGCTTGCCGATGTCCTGAGCGAAGTTGGAGGCGACCTGAACCGTCTCGGAGGTGGTTTCGTCACCGATGATGACCTCTACCAGGGGCATCACCGAGGCGGGGTAGAAGAAATGGAAGCCGACCACCTTGTCCGGGCGCAGTGTGGATTCGGCCATTTCCGATATCGAAAGGCCTGACGTGTTCGAGGAGAGGATCGCGTGCCCGGGGGTGACCGCGTCGAGCTCGGCGAAAACGGCCTGCTTGATCGCCATCTTCTCCGGCACGGCCTCGATCACGAAGTCGACGTCGCTGAACTGCTCGTAGGAGACGGTGCCGGTGACCAGGCCCAGGACCTCTTCCAGTCGCGCATCGGCCTGCTCCTGGGTCAGCTTCTCCTTTTTGACCAGACCGGCAAGCTGCCCCTGGGTCACGTTGCGGACCTCTTCGATCGCGTGGTCGACGAACTTCTGGTCGACGTCCTTGATAACTACGGGGGTGTCGGAGTTGGCTATTGCCTGAGCGATCTGGCCGCCCATTGTGCCGCCGCCGACGACGGCTGCCTTGTGTACGAACATGAGGTTTCTTGATCCTCCAGAGAGTGGTGAGTGAAAGCCCCGCGGGATGTGGACCCGCGTACCGGGGAGGCTATATGTCGCCGGGGCAAAAGGGCGGGTCGTAGTCGTCCCCGGCTACCTCTGTGGTCCGATCTCACACAGTTGAAATCGGTGATTTGCAGGGAGACCTGCTAGCGTCCCTGACGTCGAGTGGCCAATCGGGCCGTTCGAGAGGTTCTGTTCCTGCCTTCGCTGTGAGCGTTTTCGGGGTCAACGGATCTCCCCCGAATCACATCACTTACCTGAAGGAGCAGTTACCCATGTCAAAGCATTCTTTCGCCGGTCTCGGCGTGTCCAAACCCGTGGTCAAGGCGCTTGCCGACCGCGGATTCGAATCCCCCTTCCCCGTCCAGCAGCAGGTGATCCCAGACGTGCTCGCCGGCGATGACGTCCTGGTCCAGTCCCCGACCGGCTCGGGCAAGACCCTGGCCTTCGGGGTGCCGCTGGTCGATCTGATCGAAGCCGGTTCCCGCCGGCCCTCGGCCCTGATCCTGGCACCGACCCGGGAGTTGGCCGGACAGATCGTCGACGAGATGGAGTCGATCGCCCGGTCCCGGGCATTGTCGATCGCCGCCGTCTATGGCGGTGTCGGAATCCAGGCCCAGGCCAAGCGCGCTGCCCGCGCCCACATCGTGGTCGCCTGCCCGGGCCGGCTCGAGGACCTGCTCCAGCGCAAGGCATTCACCCTCGATCACGTTCGCCACCTGGTTCTCGACGAAGCGGACCGGATGCTCGACATGGGGTTCAAGCCCTCGGTCGACCGGATCGTCAAGAAAACCCCGGCGGACCGCCAGACCCTGTTCTTCTCGGCCACACTCGAAGGCGCGGCCGGCAAGCTCGCCACGGCCTATACGAGCAACGCCCGGACCCATGTGAACGAGCCCGAGCCGGAGAACGTCGGCAGGATCGAACACCGCTTCGTCCACCTCTCGCACCACGCCAAGGTCGAGACTCTGCTGAACGAGCTCGAGAACACCGAGCGCGGCCGCACCCTCGTTTTCGTCCGGACCAAGCACGGCGCCGACCGTCTGGTCAAGAAGCTGGGCAAGAGATCGAGCATCCGGGCCGCGGCGATGCACGGCAACAAGTCGCAGAACCAGCGCCAGAGAGCGCTCGCGGACTTCGAGGACGGCCGGATCGACACCCTGGTCGCAACCGACGTGGCCGCCCGTGGAATCGACGTGGCCGACATCACCCACGTCATCCACTACGACGTGCCCGAAGACCAGGACACCTTCGTCCACCGCTCGGGCCGCACCGCCCGCGCCGGCGCCGACGGCGTCGGCATCAGCTTCGTGCTGGCCGATCAGCACAACGACATGCGGAAGATCGCCAAATCGCTCGGCCTGAGCAGCGAGTATGAACAGAGCGGGGCTCCGGTCTCAATGCACAGTGAGACCCACACCGGCGGTCGCGGCCAGGGCTCCGGCTCAGGCAGTCGCTCCGGCGGCCGGTCCGGGGGGCAACGTTCCCACGACCGGAAGAAGCGGTCGGGCGACTCCCAGGGCAATGGTGGCCAGAACGGAAACCGCAATGGGACCGGCAGCCGCCGCAGGAAGGGCAAGGCCAACACAGGCCGCCGCCAGGGCTGACCGGACCCGGTAAGCGCGAGAGGCGCCACGCCCGGCGCCTCACCCGCCGCCCCGGCAGCC
>JBGUDX010000013.1:0-15861 GCA_041821645.1 Acidobacteriota bacterium | reverse complement strand
GCCGTCCGGGCCGCCCGGGACGGCGGTCGTGCGGACCCGACTGTCACAACGGATCATTCGGGGGACCGGAATCGGGGAGAAGCGGTCACCGCCTGTTCGAGTGTCGCCCGGTCCAGGGTGACCGGCCTCAACGTCGTCTGGCTTTCGATCTGATCAAGGATCGCCGCCTCGACCGAGTCGAGCCCGGCTCCCCCGATTTCGTCCTCGACCGCTCCTACGGTTTCCGGCCTCCACTCGAGGTCGAGGGCACGGTAGACCGGATCGAGGGTCGCCCTTATCCGGTCGCCGCCGGAAACGACGATGACGACCCCGATGTGGGCGGCTCCCTTGATCATCCGCTGACCGATCCCGGCCAGCTTGGTCCTTCCTCCGGCGCTGATGCTGTAGTCCCCCGGGCAGTACTCGCCGGGGATCTCGCCGGTCCGGGCATCGATCCCGAGGCTCGCGAATGCCGCCCGGAGCATCTCGGCCGTCCACTCGAACCGTTCGTGGGTACGTCTGCCCGGGTCGGGGTCCGGGCTGGTCAGGGTCAGGCTCAGAGTGCCCTCGGAATAGGCGGCGGCGCGGCCCCCGGTCAGGCGTTCCATCGCGGCGAAGCCGCCGCTCCTGGCCGAAGCGACCGCATCTGCGTAGCCCGTGCTCCGGGTATCTCGGCGGCCGAACGCGACCACTCGCCCCGGGCGGCTCAGTCTGACGGTCGGGCCCCGCCGGCCGACAGCAACCTGATCGAGCAGGACGCGTGACAGTGCCGGACCCGTTTCCGGCCGGCTGGGAAACGCCTCTTGCAGCAGCTCGAAGCCGGAATGCATGGGAAGTGTTGGTTTGATATGAGTATCTGCTAACAAATGACTGAAACCGACAAAATAAGCGGACGCGCCATTGCCGGTGCCGTTCTGGGACTGATCATTTTCGCCATTATCGCCGGGAACCTCCTGATCGAGGGTTCGACCGGTGCTCCCGCCGACGAGGCGGGGCCGGCCGGGGCCGAGAGCCAGGGCCGTCAGATCCGGGAATCCGGCACCAGGCCGGGAGCCCTCGAGTTCCAACTGCGGCCGGTGGCCGTCGATCCGGTGGGGCATCTGAACCGCCATCGGGCCAGGGTGGCCGAGGTCCGTGCCAGGCGGCTTGCCGAAAAGAAGAAGAGACAGGCCCGGTTCGGTGATCTTCCTGCCGGGGTATCGCTTTCGTCTCTGAACGCGATCGCCGAGTGTGAGTCCGGGGGCGACCCGGGCGCGGTCTCTTCGAGTGGCCTCTATTTCGGCAAGTACCAGTTCCACACCGGCACCTGGGCGGCGGTCGGCGGACAGGGCAACCCGGCCGAAGCGACCGAGGCCGAGCAGGACTACCGGGCGGCGCTGCTTTACTCGCAATCCGGCCCGGGCCAGTGGCCGGTCTGCGGGCAGTGATCTAGGATTACCCCCACTTGTTACTGGGGGCCGTGCAAATATCGCTTCTCTCCACGCGGATCTGCGTGTCCGACGTGGGTACCGGCGACTCGTCCCGGCTGTTTGACCGTGAACACGAGGTGGCGGCCCGGCCGGCAAACCTCGACCGGCTGACCTCGCTCCTGATGGCCGAGGTCGAGGTCCTCAGAGATCTCGGCGTGGAGCGGATCGAGGTGACTGCGGTCCCCGAGCTTCGCGGCACTCGCCTGATCCGGCTCCTGGGCCGGGTATCGACCGCGATCGGAACGGGCGAGATCAGGATTCCTTCGCGGCGTGACAGCGCCGCCTCCGCCTTTCTCGGCGCGACCGTTCCCGGGGACTTCGACCCGGGCGAGACCGTCACGGTGGCCCGGATCGGCGAAACCTCGGTCGATCTTGCCGTCGGAGCCCCCGGGGAGATGCCCGAATGGTTCGGATCCAGGCCGATCGGCACCGCGGCGATCGCCCGCAAAGCGCGAATCTCGGATCCGCCGCGACTGGATCAGCTGGAGGCGGCGTCGCGGGGCGCCTCCCGGTCGATCGCCTCGCTCTCCCGGCCGGCCGGCGACCGAGCCTGCGCCGTCTCTTCCGTGGCGGAGCAAGTCGAGACTCTGTGCGGCCCGCTGGTCAGTCCCGATGATGCCCGCCGCGGGATCGAATCGGTGAAGAACGAGAGAGTCGACGACATTTCGGCCCGATTCGAAGTCGGTCCGTCCGAGGCCCGGCGGGTAACACCGACCCTGGTGCTACACGGCGCGCTGGCCGAGGCGATCTGCCGACCGGTTGAGCCGGTTGCCGACGACCCCGTGGCCGGCCGGGTCTGGCTGGCCGAAATCGGCCGGCCCCTGGCCGACCGGGAACCGGGATGACGGCGCCGGCCGGCCGGAGGCCGACATGAGCCCGGAAGGGACAGATCCGGGAACCCCCGGAGACGGACCGCATGGCCGCAAGTCGATCGGATCGGTTTCAGTCAAGGCCCCGACCAGGGGAAACAGAAAGCTGGAGAGTTTCCTCGAAGCGGTGAACCGGGACGAACAGGTGCGGACATGGTGGTACATGGCACAGGTCCACGCCGAACGGCTGGGGATGTCGGACCACTCCTGGGTCCATATGCAGATCGTCCTGAACATCGCCCTCCGCCTCACCCGGCTGCTGGCCAAGGGCGGAGTCAAGCCCGCGATGGTCACCGACCACGGGATGAGCGAGCGAGACGCGGAAGTGGTGGTCGCCGGGGGAGCCCTGCTTCACGACGTGGGGATGTCCATCCACCGGGCCGACCATGAGGCCTACAGTCTCTTCCTCGCACGGGACGCGCTCGGGCGCTTGCTCGAGGACATCTATCCGGAGCCGGAGCGCTCGATAGTCACCGCCGAGATCCTTCACGCGATCATCGGTCACCGCCGGCGCGGCCAGCCCTACACGGTCGAGGCCGGGATCGTGCGGGTCGCGGACGCGCTCGACATGGCCGAGGGACGTACCCGGATCCCGCTTCAGGCGGGCCAGGAAGGCATCCACTCGATCTCGGCGGCGGCGATCGACAGCGTCGGCATTTCGGCCGGCGAGACCAAGCCGGTCAGGATCGAGATCGAACTGAACAACTCGGCCGGGATCTTCCAGGTCGATGACCTGCTGGCCACCAAGATCCGGGACACGCCGCTGGCCGGGAACGTCGAGGTGGTGGCCGAAGTGAAAGGCGAAAGCGAAAAGCGGCTGCTCTCCGGCTTCCGCCTGCCGGACTGATGGCGGGGAATCGCGCCACCGGCCTGATCCTGTTGCCGGAGCAGGCCCTCCACGACACCGGCGACCACCCCGAGAACGGCAGGCGGATCCCGGCCGTGCTCGGTCACCTTGAGAGCTCACCGGAATGGTCCGATCTGATCGTCCTGGAGGCCCGGAGGGCCGAGCCGGACGACATTCTCCGGGTTCACGGCCAGGATCACCTGGATCTGATCGAGAGCCGGGCGGCCGAAGGACCCGGCTGGATCGACGGCGACACCCCGGTCAGCCCGGGCAGCTACGAGGTGGCGCTCAGAGCCGCCGGGGCGGCGATGGCCGGGATCGACTCGCTGCTGGGCGGCTCCGAATCCAGCGCCGACAGCCTGTTCGCCATGATCCGCCCGCCCGGCCATCACGCGACCCCCGACCAGGCGATGGGTTTCTGCCTGTTCAACAACGCCGCCGTCGCGGCCCGTTACGCCCAGGAGCGACACGGAGTTGAGCGGGTCGCGATTCTCGACTGGGACGTGCACCACGGAAACGGCACCCAGGATGCGTTCTGGGACGATCCGTCGGTACTGGTGATCTCGATGCACCAGTGGCCGCTCTACCCCGGCACCGGCTGGCTGGCCGAGACCGGGGCCGGAGAGGGGGACGGCCGGACGGTGAACCTGCCGATGCCCCCGGGCTGTGGCGATCGTGAGTACCTCGAGGCGATGGGGGCAGTGGTCGAGCCGGTCCTGGGCGAGTTCGATCCCGGCCTGCTGATCGTCTCCGCCGGTCAGGACGGGCATTTCGCCGATCCGCTCTCGAGCGAGGCGATTACCGCGTCCGGCTACAACCGGCTGGCCGACCGGGCCGCGGCCCTCGCGAACCGACTCGGTATCGGTCTACTGGCCGTTCACGAGGGCGGCTACAACCTGGCGACCCTGCCGATGCTCGACCGGGCCATTCTCGCCGGCTTCGGCGATTACCCGGTCGATCTCGACGAGCGGGCCGCCGGCGCTCCGGGAGCGGGCCGGTTCGATACCGGCTGGCAGGACCGGCTGCGGGAGATCCTCCAGGCCCAGGGGCCGCACTGGCCCGGTCTCAGGAGTTGAACCGGTCCAGGTCGTGGCGACGCTGTTCCTTCTTGGCGTCGAGCCGGCCCTGGATCAGTGAGAGCACGGTGACCAGAACCGCGAAGAAAGCGATCACCGCGAAGCAGAAGAAAGTGATGTAGGCGTCGTCGATGCGACCGGCCGTGCCTTCCCCGTCGGCTCCGAACGCCGCCGGCGCAAAGACCAGGGCTGAAACCGCGACGAGCACGGCGGCCAGCGGGGCATGGATTCGACGGTCGAGCCTCACACCCGGAAATCTAGCGCAACCGGCCGGGGGAACGGTTTTCCGCACTGCAGGGCCCGGCCGAGCGCCATTCAGGGGGCCGAAGCCGGGTTTCCGTGAACGCATCGCGAAATCCCGGCAGGCCGCAGCGACGCTGACGGGCATTGTCCGTACAATTTCAGAAGATGAACCAGGAAAGGGCAGCTCTCCGGGTCGCCGTGATCGATGACGACTCGAGTTTCGTGCAGGTTCTCGTCAACCGGATGGACTCGGCGGGCTGGAAACACCGCGTACTCGCATCGGCCGTCCCACCGGACGAACTGGTGGCGATGAAGGTCAACGCTGTCCTGGTCGATCTCAAGGTGATGGCCGGGGAAGGCTGGGCCTACCTGGAACGGATTTGCGGTTTCCTGCCCGACCTCGGGGTGATCGTCTGTACCGAGGGGGCGACCGTTTCCCAGCGGGTCCGCGGCCTGAGGCTCGGGGCCGATGACTGGATCAGCAAACCCTGCCACCCGGAAGAGGCGATCGCCCGGGTCGAGGCGGTGGCCCGCCGCCGCCGTCGTCACAGCGGAACGCAGGAGGGAGGTCCGCGAGTTGTCGGCGAGATCGAGATCCGGGCCGATCAGTTCCAGGCGTTCGTCGGCGGCCAGAGCCTCGACCTGACCCGTCGCGAGTTCGAGCTGCTTCAGCTGCTCGGTGAGAGCGAAGGGAAGGTGCTGGAGCGCGAGGCGATCTACCAGAAGGTCTGGGGGTATTCCATGGCCCACGGAGATCGCTCGGTTGACGTCTTCATCCGCAAGCTGCGCAACAAGCTCGAACGCCGTTCACCCTCGTTCAGCTATATCCACACCCATTTCGGCGTCGGCTACAGGTTCGCGGCCGAACCGCCGGTTGTGGAGACTGAGGCCCCTGATGAGCGGGGCCCGGACCGGGTCGGCGAGCCGAGCACCGAAGCACTGCCCGCCTCGGTCTAGAGCCGTTTCCTGAAGCGCGGGCACCGGATCCGGCGTTCCCGCGTTCGCTGCGTTCACATTCTTTTCACAACTTCTCTACAGGCCGGTAACAACGCCGCGATCCTGCACTGAGACGCTTCGCTCACAATTTGAACAGTGGGCCGCCGGAGGGGTGGCCCGTACCGGGATACAATCCCGGATCCGAACGAGAACTCAAAAGGAGATTCTGTGTCCAGATCCAAGTCCAAATTTCTAGCCGTGCTCGCCGCAGCCGGCGTGCTCTCACTCGGTGCCGCGGCCTGCGGCGGCGATGACAGCAGCAGCGATTCTTCGTCCTCAGGTGGCGACGGCGACCTTTCCGGAAGCATCCGGATCGACGGCTCGAGTACGGTCGCGCCGCTGACCGAGGCCATGGCCGAAGGCTTCCAGGGCGAGAACCCGAACGTGAAGGTCACGGTCGGAACCTCCGGAACCGGTGGCGGCTTCGAGAAGTTCTGTGTCGGCGAGACCGATGCCAACGACGCCTCCGACGCGATCGACGAAGAGCAGAAGAAGATGTGTAAGGAGAACGGCGTCAAGTGGGAAGAGATCCAGGTCGCAAACGACGCTCTCTCCGTGGTGGTCAATCCGGAGAACCCGGTCAAATGTCTGACCGTGGACCAGCTCTCGCAGGTCTGGGAGAGTGGATCCAAGCTCGACAACTGGAGCCAGGTCGAGGGTCTCGATCCCTCATATGACTCCGAGCTCACCCTGTTCGGGCCCGGCACCGATTCCGGCACGTTCGCCTACTTCACCGAGGTCGTCAACGGCGAAGAGGGCAACCAGCGCACCGACTACAACAACGTCGGCGAGGATGACAACCAGACGGTTACCGGCGTGACCGGCGCGCCCGGCGGCATGGGCTACTTCGGCTTTTCATTCCTCCAGGAGAACTCGGACACGATCACCGGTCTCGAGATCGACAGCGGCGACGGCTGCGTCGCCCCGTCATCGGAGACGGTCCAGGACGGCACCTACACGCCGCTGGCCCGCCCGCTGTTCATCTACCCGGCGGCCGAGGCACTGGACAGGCCGGAGTTCGACGCGTTCATGGAGTACTACCTCCAGAACGTCAACGGCATCGCCGAGAACATCGGCTTCATCGGGCTCACCAACGATCAGCTGACCGAGAACGAGGACAAGCTGAGCCGGCTGACCAAGTCTGGCGGCGGGGATTCGTCCGCCGGCTGATCGCCGCTGAAGGCACGCGGCTGTAGCGTTCACGGCAATGGAAGCACGGGACATGATCGGGGCCTTCGGGCAGAGGGGGTCGGAACGGCCGCTCCCCTCCCTGGAGGCCCCGTCTCATCGTTATGGAGAGAGGCTGATCAGGGTCCTGCTCGGCGCCTGTGCCCTGCTGTCGGTCGTGACCACGACAGCGATCGTCGTCTCGCTGTTGATCCCGACCATCGGCTTCTTCACCCAGGACGACATCGGCGTCGGCGAGTTCCTGTTCGGCACCAGCTGGGCACCGACCTTTCAGCCGGCCTCGTTCGGTGTGTTGCCGATCCTGGTCGGCACGCTCAGCGTCAGTCTCTGGGGCATGCTGTTCGCCGTCCCGATCGGGTTGGCGTCGGCGATTTGGCTGAGTGAGTACGCCTCGCCCAGGGCCCGGAAGGTGGTCAAGCCGGTGCTCGAGATCCTGGCCGGCATCCCCACGGTCGCGATCGGCATCTTCGGACTCGTATTCCTCAGCCCGGTGATCGAGGACGTCTTTCCGTTCATGGTCAACGTCCCGCCGTTCAGCGCCGGCATCGCCGGGCTCGCGATCGGGTTGATGATCGTGCCGATCATCGCCTCGATCTCCGACGACGCGATGCGGGCTGTGCCTTCCGGCCTGAGGGAAGCGGCGTACGGTCTCGGGGCGACCAAGATGAAGGTGGCGACCCGGGTGATATTCCCGGCCGCCATCTCGGGAATCATCGCTTCGCTGGTGCTCGCCGGTTCGCGGGCGATCGGCGAGACCATGGTCGTTTTGCTGGTCGCGGGCGCCTCACCGAACCTCACGTTCGACCCGGGTTCGTCGATCCTCACGATGACCGCATTCATAGGTCAGACGGCGACCGGTGATATTTCGACCGGCTCGATCACCTACGACACGATCTTCGCGGTCGGCTCGCTGCTGTTCGTCATCACCCTGGTGCTCAATCTGTTCGCGATCCGGATGGTTCGCAAGTACCGCGAGGCGTACGAATAATGGCCGCGCACTCGGGCAACCCGGGGACCGAGAGGGCAAGGCTCGCCACCGCCGGCGCGAGGGCCGTCACCCTCGACACGCTCAGCAATCAGCCGAAAACCGATGTCTGGAAGGGCAATCTCTTCCTGGCCCTGCTGCTGCTCGCGGTGACGCTCGCCCTCGCGGGCCTGGCGGCGATCATCATCCAGGCTGCGGTCGAAGGCTCTTCGGCCTTCAGCACCAAACTGTTCACCAATGGCCCCTCTACGGTCAATCCGGAAGATGCCGGCTTCCGGCCCGCGCTGATCGGCACGGTCTACCTGATCCTCGGCGTGATCCTTCTGGTCGTCCCGCTCGGCGTCTCGGCGGCGGTCTACCTCGAGGAGTACGCGGACGGCACCAAATGGTGGAACCGGACGATCGAGCTGAACGTCCAGAATCTGGCCGGCGTCCCTTCGATCATCTACGGCATCCTCGGGCTGGCATTCATCGTGCGCGGGCCGCTCGACCTCGGATTCATCCTCGCCGCCGGGTCGCTGACTCTGGCCCTGCTCGTCCTGCCGACGGTCATCCTCGCCTCGCGGGAGGCGATCCGGGCCGTACCCCCTTCGATCCGCGAAGGGTCGCTCGCGCTCGGCGCCACCCAATGGCAGACCATCCGCCGGCAGGTTCTGCCGGCCGCGATTCCCGGCGTGGTCACCGGCGTGATCCTCGCCATCTCCAGGGCAATCGGAGAGACCGCGCCATTGCTGCTGGTGGGCGCCGCGACATTCGTCACCTTCAATCCCACCTTCACCGGCGACGACGGCTACACCGCGCTCCCGGTGCTGATCTTCAACTATGCGTCGAGGCCGCAGGAAGAGTTCCGGATTCTCGCGGCGGCCGGCGTGATCGTGATGCTGATCGTCCTCCTGGCGATGAACGCTTTCGCGGTCTGGCTGCGAAACCGATATGAGCAACAATGGTAGGAGAGACCCGAGTGAGTAATGATCCGACCAGGCGACCCGGGGTTGCCGGACTACCGAACGAGGAAGGCCAAGTGCAAGCTGACGGTCCGAGTGACGAGAAGGGTCTTGCCCAACAGATAGCGGTGACCCGTGAGCCGGAGCAGGGAGATATGAAGATCCCGGCGAAGGACAAGGTCTTCGAGGTCAGGGACGTGACTGTCTCCTACGCAGGCAAGCCCGCGGTCAAGGACGTGACCATGGACATCGCCCGGAACGAGGTGACCGCGTTGATCGGACCGTCCGGCTGCGGCAAGAGCACGCTGCTTCGCTGCCTGAACCGGATGAACGACCTGATACCGAGCGCTTCGGTCGACGGCGAGATCCTCTACCACGGCCAGGACCTCTATGGCCCGAAGGTCGATCCGGTACAGGTCCGCAAGATGATCGGCATGGTTTTCCAGAAGCCGAACCCTTTTCCCAAGTCGGTTCACGACAACATCGCCTTCGGGCCGAAGGTCCTCGGAATGGACAACATCGACGAGCGGGTCGAGAGGGCTCTGCGTGGAGCCGCGCTCTGGGACGAAGTCAAGGATCGGCTCGACGACAATGCCTACGGCATGTCGGGCGGTCAGCAGCAGAGGCTCTGCATCGCCCGCACGATGGCGGTCGAGCCGGAGGTCATCCTGATGGACGAGCCCTGCTCCGCGCTCGACCCGATCTCCACCGGCAAGATCGAGGACCTGATGGCAGAACTGAAAGAGCAGTTCTCGATCGTGATCGTCACCCACAACATGCAGCAGGCGGCGAGGGTTTCGGACAGGACGGCCTTCCTGATCGTTGAGCTCGATGCGAGCGAGGACGACCGTTGGGGCCAGCTGGTCGAATACGACGACACCGGGAAGATCTTCACCAACCCGCACGATTCCCGGACCGAGGACTACGTGACCGGGAAGGTCGGCTGATCATGACCGACGTAGACGACGGCCACGAGATCCGGGTTGGCTACCGGCATGACCTGACCCTGCTCGAGGAAAAGGCGCTGGAAGGGCTCGACATGGTCGTGCTCGCACTCGACCGCACGCTCGAGGCGGTGGCGAACCAGGATGTCGAGCTCGCCCAGATCGTCATGGACAGCGACGACCAGCTCGACGGCCGGTACCTCGAGGTGCACCAGGGCCTGATCACTCTGCTGGCAACCCAGTCTCCGGTCGCCACCGACCTGCGGCTGATTGCGGCCCTGCTTCACGCGATCAAGAACATAGAACGCATGGGCGACCAGTGCGTGAACATTGCCAAGCTGATTCCGCTGACCGGGAACGAGCCGCCGGTGGACGATCGCATGATCCAGCGCATCGTCGCCATGGGCAAGCAGGTCAGGATCGAGGTCGTCCAGGCCAAGCGTGCCTTCATCGACCGCGACGTGGAGATGGCCCGCAACCTGGTCACCCTCGATGACGAGGTCGATCAGAGCAATCGCGAATGCTTCGCGCTGGCGATCGAGATCGGCGACGAGGTCGATCGGCGTGAGTGGGCGATGACCATGCTGCTCGCCGCTCGCGCGATCGAGCGCATCGGCGACAACGCGGTCGATGTCGGCGAGCAGGTCGCGTATATCGTCACCGGTCTGTTCCGCGAGTTCGAGGACGCTTCGGACTCCGAGACCGAGTAGCGCATCCGGCCTGCCTGCGAAGATCGATCGGATCGCCTCAATGCGTTGTGCGGCAATAGACATCGGATCCAACACCACGCGGATACTCGTGGCCGAGCCCGAGGAAGGCCGGCTCAAGAAGGTGATGGAGCAGCGCGACTACACCCGCATCGGCAAGGCCAAGGACTCCAAGGGCCGGATCTCGCGGGAAAAGATCGACGAAGTGGCCGAGGTTGTCGAAACCCAGGTCAGGCTGGCCCGCGAGGTCGGGGCCGAGGCGTTCCGTGCGGTCGCCACGGCCGCCATCCGTGACGCCCGCAAGGGGGGTGACGCGGCCGACGCCATCGCCGCCAGGGCGGGGATACCGGTCGAGGTGGTGAGCGAGCGCGAAGAGGGGCGCCTGGCCTTTCTCGGCGCGACCAAGGCGCTCGGCCATCCGATGGAAGGCACGGTGGCGGTGGTTGACGTGGGCGGCGGTTCGACCGAGATCACCACTGGTTCGGTCAAAGACGGGATCGACGAAGTCCGCTCATGGCCGATCGGGTCGGGCATGCTGGCGGAGGAACTGATCAGCGGTGACCCGCCTTCAGCCTCCGAGATTCGCCGGATCCGGGACCGGGTCGATGATGTCTTCGAGGGGGTCGCTGTCGAGCAGCCCGACCAGGTGGTCGCGGTCGGCGGCAGCGCAACCTCGTTGCGCCGACTGGTCGGAGTGGTGCTCGAGTACGAGACACTCGAGCGGGGAATCAGGGTGCTCTGCAGCGAGTCGAGCACCGAAGTGGCGCGGCAGTTCGAACTGGATCCGGTCAGGGTCCGGATGCTGCCGACCGGCGTACTGATCCTCGAAAAGCTCTCCGAGATCCTGGGCCGACCGCTCCAGATCGGCAAAGGAGGCATACGTGAGGGGATCGTGCTCGATCTGCTGAACGGCAGCGTCGATGTTTCGGCCGCCGCCGTCGCCGGCTGAGTCCGGGCTCCGCGCGCCGGAGCGGTCTGCGGGTAGGCTCACGGGCGATGAGGGAGCCGCAAAGCAGAGTTTCGACGTCGGATTCGGTGGCGATCGGGATGGAGGAATTCCGGATCGGGGCCGCCCGTGTCATCGAGTTGCGTGTCAATCAAATAGTTGAGTTGAGCCCCGGCCTGCTCGACGTAACCGACCCCGGGCCGGTCGAGCAGATGTGGCTCGCGCTGCGGCGCCTTAGGGCCGCGCTGGATGTGTTCAGGCCCTGTTTCACGAAGGCCCAGTTCCGAACCGGCCGCGACGAACTGAAATTCCTTCTGCGGCCGGTCGGCGAGCGGCGGGACGTCGACAGCGTCATCGCGGCCCTGGAGGAGATCGACGCCGAGATGGGGCATGCCGAGGGCGCGGGCGTCCGGCAGGCGGTCGACCAGCTCCGGCGTGAGCAGGCCGACGCGAATCGCAGGCTGGCCCAGGCGATTCACGGCCGGCGGATTCAGGCTTTCAGCTTCCGTTTCGAAGAACTGGCCGAGCTGGCGGTCGGGACGGATCACGAGGTCACCGCGGGCGAGTACCGGCCGGTCGAATACCTGCCGCCGAAGACGACGAAGCTCGTGGCCCGCCGGCTGAGCCGCCTGCGGGACGTGGCACCCCGGGCGCTGGAGTTGGAAGCGGGGGCGGACCAGCGGCGGATGCAGGTGGCTGCCGAGCGCCTGCGCTACGCGCTCGAGCTGACCGGGGACTCGCTGGGGACGCAGGCTCACACCGCAAGGCGGGCGTCGCGGGCGCTCCAGGAAATCCTGACTGATATCCGGGCCTGTAATCTCGCCATACCCGTGGCCCGAAATCAGATCACCCAACTTGAAGAAGAGGACGTCGAGACGATCCTGGAGCGTGCCCGTGGCACCCGCGAACTCGATCCGGTGCTGGTCCAGGCGACCCCTAACCGGGCTTCGTATCGCGGCCTCCATCTGGCCCTGGTTCACCTCGGTGCGGGCCGGCAGATGCTGTTCGACCGGCTCGAGCGGCTCTGGACCGAGCAGTCGCGCCAGGGGGTGTGGGTCGCCCTGGAAACCTCACTGAAGGGAGCCGCAGAATGAAGACTCCGGAACTGGGAGATCCCTCGATCTACTTCAATCGCGAGCTCTCATGGCTGGACTTCAACCAGCGCGTGCTCGAACTCGCCGAGGACCCGTCGGTCCCGCTGCTGGAGCGGGTCAAGTTCTGTGCGATCTATGCCTCCAACCTCGACGAGTTCTTCATGGTCCGGGTCGCCGGCCTGTGGGATCAGGTCGATGCCGGGATCGATGCGCGCGGCCCCGACGGACTTTCGCCGAAGGAACAGATCCAGGCGATTCACAGTCGTACACTCGAGCTCGACCGGCGGTTGCACGACTGCTTTGAAGGGGTGCTGCGGCCGGAGTTGCGGGCAGAGCAGATCAATGTCGCCTCGGTCGAGTCGCTGGGGAAAAAGCAGCGGGCCGAAGTCGACCGCCGTTTCGAAGAGCAGGTCTTCCCGGCCCTGACGCCGTTGGTGATCGGCCTGGGCCGGCCCTTTCCGTACATATCCAACCTCTCACTCAGCCTGGCCGCACTGTTGCGCGACCCGGAGACCTCGACCCGGGTTCTGGCCCGGGTCAAGGTGCCGAAGGAGCTGTTGGGGCGCTTCGTCGAGATCGGCAAGGATGACCAGATAACGCTGGTACCGCTGGAGGAGGTGATCGCCGCCAATCTCGGGACGCTGTTTCCCGGGGTCGAGGTGATTGACCACGGTTTCTTCCGGGTCACCCGTGACGCCGACTTCACGATCAGCGACGAAGCCGACGATCTGCTGGAAGCCGTTCAGGAGGAGATCCGCCGCCGGCGATTCGGTGAGGTCGTCAGGCTCGAAGTCTCCGAGCGCATGAACCCCGAGCTCAAGGACCAGCTGGTCGAGGTACTGCACCTCCAGGAAAACGAGGTGATGGATATCGCGGGGCTGCTCGACCTGGCCGATCTCTGGGATGTCGTAAAGGTCCCCGGGCACGCCGATCTGCGGGACGAACCCTGGACCCCGGTCACTCAGCCGCGGCTCTTGGGGGAGGACGAGGATCCGGTCGATTTCTTCAGCTTGATCCGCCAGAATGACGTGCTGGTTCACCTTCCTTACGATTCGTTCACCAGTTCGGTTGAACGGTTCATAAGCCAGGCGGCGAAGGACCCCGACGTGCTCGCGATCAAGCTGACCGTTTACCGGACGAACGAAGATTCGCCTCTGATTTCGGCTCTTATCAGGGCTTCGGAACTGGGCAAGCAGGTGGTCTGCATGTTCGAGCTGAAGGCCCGGTTCGACGAACAGGCGAACATCGACTGGTCGAAACGGCTGGAGGAGGTGGGCGTGCATGTGACCTACGGCATTCCAGGGCTGAAGACCCACACCAAGGCCCTGCTGGTGGCCAGGCGTGAAGGCGACCATGTCCGCAATTACGCGCATATCGGGACCGGGAATTACCACTCGACCACCGCCCGGCTGTACACCGACTTCGGCCTGTTCACGGTGGACGAGGAGATCGCTTCAGACGTGGCCGAGATGTTCAACGTCCTGACCGGGTACTCCCGCCAGTCCAGCTACCGCCGGGTGCTGGTTTCTCCCTACGGGATGCGGTCCCAGATACTGGCCCAGATCGAGGCCACGGTGGAGGCCCACCGGGAGGACCGCGAGGCGAAGATCTGGATGAAGATGAATTCGCTGGTCGATCAGAAATGCATCGACGCGCTTTACCGGGCCTCTCAGGCCGGAGTCGAGATTGAGCTGAACGTGCGTGGGATCTGCTGCCTGAGGCCGGGTGTGGCAGGGCTGTCGGAGAACATCCGGGTGGTTTCTGTGGTCGGCAGCTTCCTCGAGCACTCGCGGGTCTACGCATTCCGGCGCGGTGCCGAGTGGTCGATATTCGCCGGCTCGGCCGATCTGATGCCGCGAAATCTGGACAGCCGGGTCGAACTGGTCACCCCGATCATTGACGAAACCGTTCGCGGGCAGATCCTCGACGTGCTCGAGCGCTGCTTCTCCGACAACACCAATTCATGGGTCCTTGACAGCTCGGGCAACTGGTCGCGCCTGAGCCCCGAGGGGGCCGATCGCCGCAACGTCCAGCGTGAACTCCGTGAGCGGCACCAGGCGCTGGCTGACACGACCACGCCTCAAGTCGTCAGCTGAAACACCGCCCGATATGGCTTTGGTAGGTTGACCCGGTTCTCCATGCGCTTCTCCCTGCTGCCAAAGGACCGAAGTTTTTTCGACCTGTTCAACGAGGCGGGGCAAAACGGCCTGCGGGCGGCACGGATGCTGGACGAGATGATGGATACCTGGCCGGAGGACACCGGGCTGAACCGGGAGATCCTGATCACCGAGCAGGAGGGTGACCGGATAACCCACGACATCATCAGGCGTCTCAACTCGACTTTCGTGACCCCGATCGACCGCGAGGACATCTACGGCCTGGCCGGCCGGCTCGACGACGTCGTCGACTACATCGAAGAGGCCGCCGACTTCCTCGTGCTCTACAAGATCGAGGCGCCGATGTCGCAGGCCCAGGAACTGACCGGGATCCTGGTCGCTTGTTGCGAACAGCTCGCGGCCGGACTGAAGAACCTTCGTTCGTTCCGCGATCTCGACCGGTACTGGATCGAGATCCACCGGCTCGAGAATGACGGGGACCGGGTCTCGCGGGATGCCGTCGCCTCGCTCTTTTCCGACGGGATCGACCCGATGGTGGTGATCAGGTGGAAGGACATCTTTGCGGTGCTCGAAAAGGCGATCGACGCAACGGAGACTGCGGCGCACATCCTCGAGGGCATCGTCATCAAGAACAGCTGAGGATTCGTGGATTCCCAACTGATTTTGGTCATCGTCGTCGTCGCGGCGCTTGTCTTCAGTTTCTCGAACGGCTTTCAAGACACCGGTAATCTGATCGCGACCGCGGTTTCGACCGGTGCCGCCTCGCCGGGGGTGGCGATCCTGTTCGCGGCCGTGCTCAACTTCCTCGGGGCGTTCATCTCGATCCAGGTCGCGACGACAGTCGCGACCGAGCTGGTCGATCCGCAGGCGCTCTCGGGGTCGGCGCCACTGAACATCGTCTTTTCCGGGCTTGCCGGAGCGATCACCTGGAACCTGGTCGGCTGGCACCTGGGGCTGCCCTCGTCCAGTTCCCACGCCCTGATCGGAGGGATTGTCGGCGCGACCGTCGCCGCGGTCGGAACCGGGGCGCTGGAGGCCTCCGGTCTGGTCGGCAAGTTTCTGGTTCCGGCGATCCTCGCGCCGATCCTCGCCTTCATCGTCGCGGCACTGGGCATCGCCCTCTGTTACCGGATCGTCCGCCGGTTGCGCCCCGGTCCGGTTACCCGGGGCTTTCGACTCGGTCAGATCGCCTCTGGCGGGATGCTGGCTCTCGCCCACGGGACCAACGATGCGCAGAAGACGATGGGCGTGATCACGCTCGCCCTGATTGCAGACGGGACACTGGGGCCGGGATCGGATCCACCGTTCTGGGTGATCGCCGCCGCCGCTCTGGCGATCGGCCTCGGCACCTACAGCAGCGGGTGGAGAACCGCAAGGACGAGTCACACGCGGATCATCAAGATGGACGCGGCGCAGGGATTCTCGGCACAGGGAGCCGGAGCCTCGGTGATTCTGGC
>JBGUDX010000012.1:0-16134 GCA_041821645.1 Acidobacteriota bacterium | reverse complement strand
GCGGATCGAACCGCGGGCGAAGCCGGCCCTGTTCGCGGCGGCGGCCCTGATGGCCGTGACCCGGCCGTACCTCGGCATGCACTACCCGTCGGATGTGCTCGCCGGGGCGGCGCTCGGCTCGGTGCTCGGTGCCGTGACGCCGCTGCCGGCGCTCGACTGACTGAACCCGCCCTGCGACTACCTGCGCCGGAAGCTGAGAATCAGGCGGTCGGGCAGGCCGAGGGCGTACTGGAGCGAGTCGCCCCGGATGGCCGTATTGCCACGGGTCCCGTAGAGGCGGGCCCAGATGACCCGGGGGGAGCGTCCGCGCTTCGTCACCTTGACCCTCTTCAGGCCGCCCTTGAGGTAGCTCGAGAGCCTGGAGTTGAGCTCCGATGTGGAGAAACGGCGGGTCCAGCGATGCATCGGGGAGATCGAGTCGTACGGGTCGTTGACGCTCTTCAGATAGGGGACCGGCTCACCGAACCAGACGTTTTCGACGTTCTCCGTGCGACCACCGGAGGTATCGAAGAAGAAGGTCTGGGCGACCCGGTTGCGGTAGGTGGCGACCCGGCTCGAGGTCTTCTTCGCAGCCCGGTTGGTCCGGGCGGTCTCCGACGAGATGCCCCCGTACACCTGGCTGCGCGTGTCCGGGTAGAGATTGAACCCGTTGCCGTCAATCCCGGACGAAAGCGCGAACGACCGGGCGGCGATCGCCTGTGACTTGAGTGATTCGAGCGGCCAGGAAGAGATCACTTCATTGGCGATCACTCCTTTGACGTACGCGTTTATCGGGACGGCGTTGATCAGGTTGAGCGATCCCCGTGGCTGTTTCGTCGGCACGACCACGACCCCGCCGCGGTAGGTGCCGAAGCCGTTGAAGGAGACCCGGCCCCTGCTTTCCGACTGCAGGCGGGAACCGCAGTTGGCCAGAGCCTTGCCGTCCCTCCGGGTGAGGATCACCTTGCGCCCTTTCAGCCGCGCCCCGTACGTGCGCGAGCTGCTCAGCCTGCGACCGCAGGCCCGCTCGATTCCCGAGAACCGGACCGCCGAAGGAGAGATGTCGAGCAGCACTCTCACGCTGCGGGCCTTCTTCAGCTTCGAAACCCTGGTCCCCCGGTAATAGTGCCGGATTATCTGAGTGGCAGAAGAGCCCTTTTTGGCCATTCCGTAGGCACCCCACTGGCTCATGCCGACGCCGTGGCCGAAACCGCCTCCCTTGACCGCCCAGGTTGCGGCCCCGGCCCCGGCCGGGGCCAGGGCGAAGGCGGCGACCAGAGTGACCGCGGCGGCGACCAGCCACCCGCGCAGGGCGTGGCCCGGACGGGCCGCGGACGCGGCATCAATGTCTGTCGCTCGTTCGGGCATCAGTTTCATCAAACAGATTCGGCACCGATTAGTCTCACCCTGCCATCCGGATTTCAGCCGACATCCGTGATGGGCCCCGTCGAGACAGGAGTATCTTCCTACGCGGCGGGACAAGCGGAGCCGATACGACGAGAGGATGGACTTGGATCAGAAGCTGCTTCTGGCGGGAGAATGGATCGAAACCGGCGACTGGGTTGAACTGGTCAGCCCCTGGGACGGCAGTCCGATCGCCCGGGTCGCACACGGGTCCGAGGAGTTGGTCGACCGCGCGGTCACCGCCGCCCACCAGGTCTTCTCCGAGGGCGGCCTGCCGCAGTTCGAACGGGCCGAGATCCTGAGCCGGGCAGCGACCCTGGTAGCCGAACGCCAGGACGACCTCGCCCGCACGATCGCGCTCGAGGCCGGCAAGCCGATCAAGACGGCCCGGGCCGAGGCTTCGCGGACGGTGGACACCCTGACCTTCTCTGCGGTCGAAGCCCGCAAACTCACCGGCTCGACCGTTCCGATGGAGGCCTCCCCGGCCGGGATCGGCAAGCTCGGGGTGCTGCTGCGGGTGCCACTCGGCGTGGTCGGTGCGATCAGCCCATTCAACTTCCCGCTCAACCTGGTCGCCCACAAGCTTGGGCCGGCTATCGCGGCCGGTAACGCAGTGGTGCTCAAGCCGGCCAGCCAGACCCCTCTGTCTTCGATGAAGCTGGCCGAGGTCCTGATCGACGCCGGCCTGCCGAACGGCTGGCTGAGCGTCATCCCCGGAGGCGGCCAGAGCGTCGGCAACGCCCTGGTCGAACATGAGCTGACCGCGGCGATCTCGTTCACCGGTTCGGCTCCGGTCGGCTGGGGCATCCGCAGCCGCGTGCCGCACAAGCGGGTCGGGCTCGAACTGGGCTCGAACGCCCCGCTGATCGTCAACCACGATGGCGACTGGGAGACGGCGGCCGACAAGGCGCGTGTCCACGCCTTTTCCCACGCCGGCCAGAGCTGCATCTCCACCCAGCGGATCCTGGTGCACGAGGAGGTCGCAGACAGCTTCACCGAGCGGCTGGTTGCGAACGTGGAATCGCTCAAGGTCGGTGACCCGCTTGACCCGGAAACCGACGTCGGGCCCCTGATCAGCCCGGGCGATCGCGACCGGGTCAAGCAGTGGATCGACGAGGCGGTCGAATCCGGTGGCGAGATCCTGACCGGAGGCGAGTTGGTCGACGAAGGCCGGTGCCTGGAGCCGACCCTGATCTCCCACCCCGACCCGGAGGCCCGGGTCTGGTGCGAGGAGATCTTCGGCCCGGTGGCCACGGTCGATCGCTTCACCGATTTCGAAGCGGCACTCGAGCGGGCCAATGACTCCAAGTTCGGGCTCCAGGCCGGGGTCTTCACCCGGGACATCGGCAACGGGATCAGGGCGGCCGAGACCCTGGAATTCGGCGGAGTGCTGATCAACGAGGTCCCGACCTTCCGGGCCGATCAGCAGCCCTACGGCGGGGTCAAGGATTCCGGCAACACCCGCGAAGGCCCGGCCTACTCGATCATCGAGATGACCGAAGAGCGGTTCGTCACCTTCCAGGGCGGCTGAGGCCAGGCCGGCAGCGCCGGCAGTTGAGGGCGGCCCGGGACCGCCGGCGGCTCAGTCGTCCGGGTTGGCCATCTTCCGGTGATCGAGGGCCTGGTCGAGAATCTCGGCCTCGACCCCGAGCTCGAGCGCGACCTCACGCAACAGACGGCCGGTGGCCGCCGCCTCCTTGACGATCTCACTGGCCCGGTCGTAGCCGATGTGGGGATTCAGCGCGGTGGCGGTCGCCAGGGTCGACTCGGCGTGCAGCTCGGTCCGCTCGGTATTTGCTTCGACCCCGGCCACGCACTTCTCATTCAACAGCCGGGAGCAGGAGGTGAGGATCCTGACCGAGCCGAGCAGGTTGCGAGCGATCAGCGGCACCCGCACGTTGAGCTCGAACTGCCCCTGGGAGCCGGCCACGGTGATCGTGGCGTCGTTGCCGATCACCTGGGCGGCGACCTGGATCACGACCTCGGGGATCACCGGGTTGACCTTGCCCGGCATGATCGACGAGCCTTTCTGGAGCTCGGGAAGGCGCAACTCGGCCAGCCCGGCACGGGGGCCGGACCCCATCAGGGCGAGATCGTTGGCGATCTTGTTCAGCGAAACGGCGTACACCTTGAGCGCGCCCGAGAGCTCGACCAGCGAATCTCGGTTTGCCTGAGCCTCGAAGCGGTCGTCAGGGGCGGTGATGGTCAGCCCCGAGACCTGCTCGAGCCGCCGCCTCACCCCGGCCGCAAAATCGGCGTGGGTGTTCAGACCGGTGCCGGTCGCAGTACCGCCGAGCGGTATCTGACCGACCCGGCCCAGCGTGGCGGTGATGCGATCGATACCCAGCCTCACCTGGGATGCGTATCCGCCGAACTCCTGCCCGAGGGTGACCGGTACCGCGTCCATCAGATGGGTCCGGCCGGCCTTGACAACGTCACCGAACTCGACCGCCTTGGCTTCGAGCGCCCCGGCCAGCCCTTCCATAGCCGGCAGCAGGCCGGCACTGACCTGATCGAGTGCCGCGAGGTGAACCGCGGAGGGGAAGACGTCGTTGGATGACTGGCCCATGTTGACGTGGTCGTTGGGGTGCACTCCCTCGCCGGCCAGCGCCGCGATCACCTCGTTCGCGTTCATGTTCGACGAGGTCCCCGAGCCGGTCTGGAAGACATCGACCGGGAACTGTCCATCGTGGTCTCCGGCCCCGATTTCGTCGCCGGCGGCGGCGACGCGCCCGGCGATGTCTTCCGGGAGCAACCCCAGTTCAGCGTTGGAGCGGGCCGCGTTGGCTTTGATCAGCCCGAGCCACTTGATCACGGGGACCGGAATCTGCTCGCCCGATACCGGGAAGTTGTCTACCGCCTTGGTGGTCTCGCCACCCCAGAGTTGATCGGTCACTGATGGCCTTTCGGGCGTCGAATGGTTGCCGCCGTCAGTCTTTCAGGCCGGGCAGACTCACGGGGTGAACCGGGCGCGCGGGCGTATCGGGCTCTCCCGGGTCACCCGTCTTCCAGCCCGGCCGTCAATCCGCGGTCGTAGGACTCCCGGACCCGGGCCGATTCGCCGTCCAGGCCATTGGACGCCGAGGTCGAGACCCGGTTGGCCAGTGTCGCGTGAATTCCTTCGCTGTCTTCGGCACCGCGCCTGACCGCCCCGACCAGGTACCCGGCCTTGAGCGCCGCGGCCTCTGCGTGATCGCCATCGGCCCGTCGTTCGGCCAGCCCGGCGGCGGTAGCGAGAAGGCTTCGGCCCACCACCTCCTGAGGTCCGGCCCCCTGGTTGCGCGGAAGGCACTCACTGATCGCCACCCCTCCTTCGAGCCGGACCGGGCCCGGGGCTTCGGCCAGTGCCTGACGGTACGCGGCCGGACCGTTCAGGCAGGCAGCCGGTGTTCCAGGGTCGGTCTCGCCACAGCCGGAGACGGCCGCGGCGAGCAGGGGAACGGCCAGCCACGCTGCTGCCGCGCGGCGGGGTCGGTGGCTGCTCGAAAGGCGCACCGGATCATCTTGACAGTCACCTTGCCCGCCTGCCCCCGGGCCGACCCTCACGGCTATAGGCTCAGGCCATGCCAACCGTGCGCGACGCGACCTACGACCTGTTCCGCAAGCATCAGATGACCACGATGTTCGGCAATCCCGGCTCGACCGAGTTGCCGATGCTGGCCGACTTCCCCGATGACTTCAGGTACGTGCTGGGACTGCAGGAGGCGGTGGTGGTCGGCATGGCCGACGGCTACGCCCAGGTCACCGGCCGGCCGGCCCTGGTCAACCTGCACACCGCCCCCGGGCTCGGCAACGCGATGGGCGCGCTGTTCAACGCCCAGGCCAACCACTCGCCGGTGGTGGTCACGGTCGGCCAGCAGGTCCGGGCCCAGGTGACGATGCAGGCCAACCTGACCCACCGCGACGCGGCCAGGGTTCCCCACCCGTACGTCAAGTTCTCTTACGAGCCGCCGCGGGCCGAGGACGTGCCGCTGGCGCTCGCCCACGCGATCCATCTCGCCTCCCTGCCGCCGCGCGGCCCGGTGATGGTCTCGATCCCGATGGATGACTGGGACGTCGAGATGGACGAGATCGATGCCGGGCACGTGATCGACCGTGAGGTCGGGGGAAGGTCGACCGCCGATCCCGAGGCGGTAGCGAAGCTCGCCGAGCGGATCAGGTCGGCCTCCAACCCGATCATGGTGGCCGGGCCCGACATCGACGCGACCGGCGCCTGGGAAGAGGCGATCGCCCTCTCGGAAAACCAGAACCTGGGGGTATGGGCTTCGCCGGCCCCCGGCGGTGGCCGACTCGGCTTCCCCGAGAACCACCCGAACTACCGCTCGGTGCTGCCCCCGGCGATCGGCCCGGTCAGCGAAACCCTCGAGGGGCACGATCTGATCCTGGTGGTCGGCTCGTCGGTCTTCCCCTACTACCCCCACGTCCCGGGGCCCAAACTCCCGGAAGGCGCCGAGCTCATCGCGATCACCTCCGACCCCGACGAGGCCGCACGGGCACCGATGGGAGACGCGATCGTCGCCGACGTCAAGCTGACCCTGACCGCGCTGCTCGCCCACCTCGACGGAACCGACCGCGATCCGCCGCCCGAGTGGCCCGGCCCGTCCCCGGTCGAAGAGAGCGACCCGCTCAATGCCTCGACCGTGCATTCGATCCTCAAAGAGCAGATGCCCGATGACTCGATCATCGTTCTCGAGTCGCCCTCGAACACGCTCGCCCTCCGCAACCAGCTGAGGATCTCGAAGCCGAACAGCTACTTCTTCGGGGCCGGCGGCGGCCTCGGCTTCGGCCTCGCCGCCGCGGTCGGGATCGGGATCGCCGAACCGGACCGCAAGGTCATCTGCGTGCTCGGAGAGGGCTCGATCCAGTACGCGGTCGCCGCCTTCTGGACAGCCACCGCCTACGACGTTCCGGTGACCTTCCTGGTGCTGCGCAATGAGGAGTACGCGATCCTCAAGTGGTTCGCCGAGGTCGAGCAGGTGACCGGCTCACCCGGCCTCGACCTGCCGGCGCTCGAATCGGCCGCGATCGCTTCCGGCTACGGCATCGAAAGCAGTCTGGTCAAGTCGGCCGATGAGGTCGAGGCGGCGCTCAGCGAAGCGATCGCCGACGACCGGCCCCGCCTGGTAGAGGTCCCGGTCCAGCCGGGAATGTCGCTGTTTTAGGAGGCCGGCAGATGCCGCTACTCGAATCCGACGTTTCCAGGATCACCCCGGAGCCGAGCCCGCCGACCGCCGACCGCGCCCCGGAGTGGGTCGCCGACGGCACCCCGGAACCTCTCCGCTCGGAGCTGATCGCCCTGCTCGGCGAGGACCGGGTCCTGGCCCGGGCGAGCGACCTGGTCCGCTACGCCTCCGACGCCAGTCCCTACCGCAAGCTGCCGCAGGCGGTGGTCATGGCCCACGACTCCGGTGACGTCGCAAAAACGCTCGCCTACGGCAGGGAGAAAGACATCGGGGTCACTTTCCGCGCCGGAGGGACCAGCCTCAACGGACAGAGTCAGACCGACGCGATCATGGTCGATGTCCGCCGGCACTTCGCCGGGGTCGAGGTCCATGACGACGGACGGAGCGTCACGGCCGGGCCCGGCACCGTGCTCAGCCACGCCAACAGGGTTCTCGAGCCATACGGGTACAAGCTCGGCCCCGACCCCGCCTCGACTGACATCGCCACGATCGGCGGGGTCGTGGCCAACAACGCGGGCGGGATGCGCTGCGGCACGACATTCGACTCCTACTCGACCGTGACCGCGATGGAGTTCGTGCTCGCCTCGGGCACGGTCGTGGACAGCGCTGCGCCCGACGCCGACGAGAAGCTGATCGAAGCCGAGCCCGACCTGGCTCGCGGCCTGCTGAAGATCAGGGAGGAGATCCTCGCCGATCCCGAACTGACCGCCCGGATCAGACAGAAGTTCGAGATCAAGAACACCACCGGCTACCGGCTCTGCGCCTTCCTCGATGCCGATACCCCGGTCGGGATCCTGAGGCGCCTGATGATCGGATCGGAAGGGACGCTCGGCTTCATCTCCCGGGTCACCTTCGAGACGGTCAGGCTTCCGGCCGTGACCACCCTGGCCTGGGTCCACTTTCCCGACATACCGTCGGCGGTCGCCCCGGTCCCCGATCTGGTCGCCGCCGGCGCCACCGCGGTCGAGCTGATGGTCGCTCCGGCCCTGATCGCGGCCTCATGGAACATGCCGGGCGCCCCTCAACAGTGGCGCGAGCTCGAGCCGGAATCGGCCGCGCTCCTGATCGAGTTCGGGGGCGACGACGACGCCGGGCTCGATGCCGGTGAGGCGGCAGCGCTCGGGATCCTCGCCGATCACGAACTGATCCGCGAGGTCGAGTTCAGCCGTGACGAGGAAGCGATCGAGCTGAACTGGCGGGTCCGCGAAGGCCTGCACGGCCTGGTCGGGAAAATTCGGGTTCCGGGGACCGCCCTGATCGTCGAGGACGTCTGCGTGCCTCCGTCCCGGATCGCCGAAGGTGCCGAGGAGCTGCGCGAGCTGCTGGCCGAACACGACTTCCTGCCCGGGGTCGCCGGACACGCATCGGCGGGCAACCTGCACTTCATGCTGACTCCCGACTTCGCCAAGCAGGAGGACCTCGACCGCTACGAAGCCTTCATGGCGAAGCTGGTCGAGCTGATCTGCGACAAGTACGACGGCTCGCTCAAGGCCGAGCACGGCACCGGAATCAACATGGCCCCGTACGTCGAGCTCGAGTGGGGCGGGAAAGCCACCGCGATGATGTGGCAGGTCAAGCAGCTGGCCGATCCCGACGGGGTGCTCAACCCGGGAGTCCTGCTGAATCGTGATCCGGGTGTGCACCTGCGCGACCTGAAAACGACACCGCCGATCGAGGAGACCGCGACCAGCTGTGTCGAGTGCGGATTCTGCGAGCCGGTCTGCCCCAGCCGCGATCTGACCACGACCCCGCGCCAGCGGATCGTATTGCGGCGGGAGATGGTCCGGCAGGGCGAAGACACCGCGGTTCGACGGGCGCTGATCGAACAGTTCGAGTACGACGCGCTCCAGACCTGCGCCGTTGACGGTTCCTGTCTGCTCGCCTGCCCGGTCGGGATCGACACCGGAGCGCTGGTCAAGGAGTTCAGGGCTTCGGAGAACAGCCCGGCGGCCGAGAAGGTGGCGCTGCGTGCGGCCCGGCAGTGGGACAGGGTCGAGAAGATGGCCCGTTCCGGCCTGGGGCTGGGCAACGCGATCGGCAAGGTCACCGGCGACGGCGCGATCCGCGGCATGAGCCGGGCCGCCCGTACATTCCTGAGCAAAGACCTGGTCCCGGAGTGGGGCGAGAAGATGCCGCCGGCGGCCGGTGCGAAACTGCCCCCGACGTTCGCCGAAGGGGCCGCGGCGGTCTACCTGCCGGCCTGCATCAACCGCATGTTCGGCCGCTCGAAAGGCGACCCCGGAGATCTGTCCCTGCCCGAAGCGATGGTCGCGGTCTCGGCCCGCGCCGGCAAACCGGTCTGGATTCCCGATGACGTCGAAGGCACCTGCTGCTCGGTCCCCTGGAGTTCCAAGGGTTTCAGGGACGCCCACTCATTCAAGGCCAACCAGACGGTCGAGCGGCTCTGGCGATGGACCGACGGCGGAAAGCTGCCGGTGGTGATCGACGCCTCGTCCTGTGGCCACGGCCTGACCGACCCCGGCCCCGACGTACTGAACGAGCAGAACGCCGAGCGCCACGCCGGGATCGAGGTGATCGACTCGGTCGCCTGGGCCGAGCGCTTCCTGCTGCCGGACCTCGAGTTGAACGGCAAGATCGACTCGGTGACCGTGCACCCGACCTGTTCCGGCCACCATCTGGGGCTCGACCGGGCCCTGACCCGGGTCGCCGGGGAGATGGCCGAGCGGGTCGAGGTACCGGCCTCCGCCGGATGCTGCGGATTTGCCGGCGATCGCGGCATGCTCCATCCCGAGTTGACCGCCAGCGCCACGTCCCGGGAGGCGGCCGAGGTCAGGGGCAACCCCACCACCCGCCACATCTCTTCCAACCGGACCTGCGAGGTCGGGCTCGAGCGGGCGACCGGCGAGCCGTACGGTTCGCTGATCTACCTGCTCGAAGAGCTGACCCGGTAGCGGCCCCGGCGAATCGAACAGTCGGGCCGCGGGTTTACGCATGAGTTCCCCGGCTGCCCCATACAATCAATCGGCACACGGGAAAACCGGGTTGGCCGGCTGAGGCCGTTTCATCCTTTTCAAGAGACCCTCGAAACGGAATACCGAAGGGAAACAGATGCTGAAACGAATCTCGATCGTTACGATCCTGGCCCTGGCGCTCGGCGCCTTCACGGCGACCGCCTCCCCGGCCGCCGATCCGGACCGGCCGGCCACGCCGCCGCCGACCGACTTCTGGCAGAACAAGGGCTTCATGAACATGGCCCACCAGGGCGGAGAGCTCGAGGCTCCCGGCAACACCCTTTACGCGTTCAAGACCGCGGTCCGCTACGGCGGAGCCGACACCCTCGAGCTGGACAGCTACGTCAGCGGCGACGGCGTCTTGATGGTCACCCACGACATGAAGCCGGCCGGGACCTCGAACGCCCCGAACGACGACGACCACGAGATCAGGGACCTGACCCTGGCCGAGCTCAAGCAGTACGACTTTGCCTACAAGTTCACTCCCGGCAAGGGCCACTACGGTTACGACCCGGCCGATCCGCACCCATACCGCGGCATCGCCACCGGCGACGTCGATCCGCCGACCGGTTACACCGCAAACGACTTCAGGATCGCCAGCTTCGAAGAGGTGCTCGAGGCGTTCCCGGACACCCCGATCAACATCGACATGAAGAACAGGAGCAGCGACCCCTCGGTCAGCCTGGAAGCGGCCGAGAAGCTGGCCGCGATCATGAACGCCCATCCCGAGCGCAGCGAAGACGTGATCGTCGCCTCGTTCGCCCAGGCGCCGATCGACAAGTTCCACATGCTGGCTCCCGGGCACAAGGCCCTCTCGGGCAGCGAAGACGCGACCCTCGATTACGTGACCGGGCTGCCGCTCAGCCCGACGCCGGTTGCGGTCCAGCCGCCGGACACGTTCAACCTGCCTCCGGTCGTGCGCACCGTGCCGATCCTCAAGCCGCTGACCGACTACGACGGTTTCGCGATCCACGTGTGGGGAGACGACCCGGACACGAACCCCGACCCCTTCTACGAGAAGATCATCGACGAAGGTGCCGACGGCTACTTCACCCAGCGGCCGAGCGTGCTTCACCGGTATCTCTGTGAAGCCGGGATCCGCCGCCCGGACGGCAGCCAGCGCTGCGCCCAGCAGGCCCCCGACGTGGTGCCGTGCCCGGAGGGGACCGAGGGCGAGGCACCGACCTGCACCCCGATCCCGCCGGATCCGGAGGCTGCGCTGAAGGTCTACTCGGTTACCGGCAAATCCACGTTCAGGGCAGGCAAGAGTCCCGGCTACAGGGTCCTCCTGCAGAACATCGGCGATGCCAGGATGGACGAGACCAAGGTCTGCCTCACGGTGCCGAAAAGGCAGCGTCACAAAGTGAGGTTGCCGCGACGGTGTACACCACCGAGGAACATCGGCCCAGGCGGGGTGTTCAACCCGAGAATCAAGCTCGAAACCAGGAAGAAGGCAAAGGGCGGGGTAGAACTTGAATTCAAGGCCACGACCGCCGACGCCGGCAAGCAGACGGTGAAGAAGACGCTGAAGATCAAGCGGGCCCGAAAGTAGGCCGGGGCGGCCGGTTATCCGGCCTGCCGGTCGAGCTCGGCGGCCTCGGCCGCCAGCACGATCTCGCTCAGAGTCGCATCGGTGTCGAGCTGCAGGTCCATCAGCGGCGAGGTCAGCCCGCGGGCGTGGAAGATCAGCTTCCACTCCCATGGCGCTATTGCCCGGGGTGAGCGACTCTCCAGAGCGTCGATGATCACCCGGCCGGCCCGGGACACGGGAACCTGGCGGGTGAGAAACGACGGAGCGTGCTCGCGGAAGCGGGCGGCATTGGGGTCCTCGAAAGCCGACCTGACCATTTCGGTCCTGATCCAGCCGAAGTAGGCGACGGTGGCGCTGGCGCCCAGCGGCCTCAATTCGGCCCGGAGCGCCCGTCCCATCGCCTCCACCCCGGCCTTGGCCGCGGCGTAGGCGCTGTTCAGCACGCCGTTGGAATACGCGTACGACGAAGAGACGAGCACGAACTGCCCGCCATTCCTGACCACCTCGTCCATTCCGGCGCGCACGGTTCGCCAGACGCCGAACAGGTTCACCTCGAGAACCCGCTCCCAGTCCTCTGCCGGCAGCGACCGGATCGACGCGATGCGCGTGGCGATGCCGGCGTTGGCGACGACCACGTCCACCCGCCCGAATTCCTCTTTTGCCCGGGCGACCGCCGCCTCGATTGATTCGCGATCGGTCACGTCGGCGCCGATCCCGATCGCCCTCGGCCCCAGGCCCGCGGCAGCGGCTTCTGACTGGGCGGGGTCGAGGTCCACAAGGGCCACTGAAGCGCCCCTGCCGTAAGCCATCCGTCCGGTCTCGAATCCGATCCCGCGCGCGCCGCCGGTGATCAGGACGACTTTTCCGACCAGGTCGTAGTCCGACCCGGCGGATCCCGCCCGGGGACCGAGCGCGTCCGCGGCAGGTTCAGGCCCGTCGCCCTGCTCGAGCGCCTCGATCTCGGCCACAAATCCGCCCACCCCCGGATCCCGGTCCAGCCGGCTGTCGGTCAGCGGGCCGAGCAGCCCGCGCAGGTAGAGCGGCGCTCTCCAGACCGGCGGCTCGATCACCCTGGCCGAGCGTTGCTCGATTCCGGCGATCACGGCGTTCGCGGGCTGATCGATCTCCATCGGCCTGGTCAGGAACGAAGGCACCTTCTCGCGACGGAAGCGGTCGGCCACCGGGTTGTCGAAGATGTCGCCGATCAGGCCCGTTTTGACGAAGGCGAAGTAGGCGACGCCGGCACTGGCACCGTGCGGGGTGAGCTCGGCGCGCAGGGCGCGCCCCAGCGCCTCGACCGCGGCCTTCGAGGTGGCGTAACTGCTGTTGAAGATGCCGTTGGCGTGGGCGTAGGAGGAGCTGATCAGGATGAACTGGCCCCGGTTCGCGATCACCTGCTCGATCCCGGCCCGGATGGTGCGGTACACCCCGAGCAGATTCACCTCCAGGATCCGTTCCCACTCGTCGGCCCCGATCGCCCTGGCAGTCGTCTTCCTCGGCGTGATGCCCGCGTTGGCGACCACCACGTCGACCCGCCCCAGTTGCTCGACCGCCGTCGCCACGGCGGCCTCGATCTCCGCGGCTTCGGTCACGTCGGCGCCGATCCCGATCGCCCGCTCCCCGATTGATTCGGCCGACTCTGCGGCCAGCCCCGGGTCGAGGTCGACCAGTGCCACCGAGGCCCCCCTGGCGTGCGCGGCCCTGGCCGTTTCAAAGCCGATGCCACGGGCCCCGCCGGTGATCAGGACGACTTTGCCTTCCAGGTCGTAAGCGCTCATCGCCGGAGCATATTCCGGGCACGGCCGCCGGCGCAGCCACCGACTCATACAATCGTCGCTCCGATGCCCCCGTTCAAGCCAGTGGACCCGAAACAGTCGTTCCCGGATATGGAGCAGGACGTCGCCTCCCGCTGGAAGGAGGACCGGGTGTTCGAACGCTCGATGGAACAGCGGGAGGGAGCCGAGGTCTGGAGCTTTTACGAAGGCCCCCCGACCGCGAACGGACAGCCCGGCTCCCACCACGTGCTCTCGCGGGTGTTCAAGGACATTTATCCGCGCTACCGGTCGATGCGGGGCTATCGGGTCCCGCGCAAGGCCGGCTGGGACTGCCACGGGCTGCCGGTCGAGCTGGAAGTAGAAAAGCAGCTCGGCATTTCGTCCAAGCAGGAGATCGAGAAGTACGGAATCGCCGAGTTCAACCAGCGCTGCCGGGACTCGGTCTTCACCTACGTCGAGGAGTGGAACCGGCTGACCGAGCGGATCGGGTTCTGGATCGACCTCGACGATCCCTACGTCACCCTGGACAACGAGTACATCGAGTCGGTCTGGTGGTCACTGAAAGAGCTGTGGAAGAGCGACCGGCTGTACGAAGGCCACCGGGTCTCGCCCTACTGCCCGCGATGCGGCACCGCGCTCTCTTCGCACGAAGTCGCCCTGGGCTACCGGGACGTGGTCGATCCGTCGGTCTACGTCCGTTTTCCGCTGCTCGACGACGACGGCACCCGCACCGGTGAATCACTGCTGGTCTGGACCACCACCCCCTGGACCCTGCCCGGCAACTACGCGGTCGCGGTCAACCCCGAGGTCACTTACGCCCGGGTCGAGCTCGATGGCGAGACGCTGATCCTGGCCGAATCGCTGGTCGAGAAGGTGCTGGGTGAGGGCACCGGCATCACCGCCCGGGTAGAGGCGGCCGAGCTGGCCGGCAGGCGCTACGACGGCCCGCTTTATGAGCTGAGCGACGGTGGCTCGGGCCGGTTCGAAGTGATCGCCGGCGACTTCGTCACCACCGACGACGGCACCGGCCTGGTCCATATCGCCCCGGCCTATGGCGAAGACGATTACCGGGCGGCGACCGAAAACGGCCTTCACGACCCGGCCGACGGCGACTCCCCGCTCTACAACCCGGTCGGCCTCGACGGCAGGTTCACCGACCAGGTGAACGGGTTCGGGGGCGATTTCGTCAAGGACGATCAGGTCACCGGGCGGCTGATCGAAGACCTCGACCGCCGCGGCCTGCTGTTCATGTCGGCCGAATACGAGCACTCCTATCCACACTGCTGGCGTTGTTCGACCCCGCTGCTCTATTACGCCAAGGCGAGCTGGTACATCCGGACGTCCGAGGCCCGCGAGCAGATGATCGCCAACAACGAGCAGATCGGATGGCATCCCGAACACATCAGGCATGGCCGCTTCGGGCAGTGGCTGGAGAACAACGTCGACTGGGCGCTCTCGCGCGACCGCTACTGGGGCACCCCGCTGCCGATCTGGGAGTGCTCCGACCCCGGCTGCGGGAACTCGTTCTGCGCCGGTTCGGTCGAGGAGCTGCGGGAGATGGCCGGCGAGGTTCCCGACGACCTTCACCGGCCCTACATCGACGAGGTCAGCTGGGCCTGCGAGTGCGGCAACGGCGAGATGAATCGGGTGGTCTCGGTGATCGACACCTGGTACGACTCGGGCGCGATGCCGTTCGCCCAGTTCCACTACCCGTTCGAGAACCGGGAGGAGTTCGAACAGCGGTTTCCGGCCGATTTCATCTGCGAGGCGATCGACCAGACGCGGGGCTGGTTCTACACCCTGCTGGCCGAGTCGACCATGCTGTTCGACCAGACCAGCTACAGGAACTGCGTCTGCCTCGGACTGATCCTCGACGCCGAAGGACAGAAGATGTCCAAGTCGAAGGGCAACGTGGTCGACCCGTGGGAGGTGCTCGACAAATTCGGCGCCGATGCCTTCCGCTGGTACCTGTTCACGGCCCAGCAGCCCTGGTCGGGCTACCGGTTCTCGCTCGAGGCGATCTCGGATGCGCTGCGCAGCTTCCTGCTGACCCTCTGGAACACCTATTCGTTCCTGGTCCTCTACGCCAACGCCGAGGACTTCGACGCCGGGCGGCCGGTCCGACCGCCGGACGAACCGGGCGATCTCGACCGCTGGGCACTCTCCCGGCTCGAAGCGACGATCGAAAAGGTGACCGGACAGATGGACGGGTTCGATTGCACCGGGGCCGGGCGCGAGATCGCCGACCTGGTCGAAGAGCTCTCCAACTGGTATGTGAGGCTCTCCCGCAGGCGCTTCTGGGACGGGGACGCCGCCGCATTCGACACGCTGCGTTTCTGCCTGGTCGAGATCTCCGCCCTGCTGGCCCCGTTCACCCCGTTCATCGCCGACGAGATCCACGCCAACCTGGCCGGCGGTGCCGAAGGCGATTTCGGTGACCTGCCCGACTCGGTCCACCTGCGCGATTACCCCTCCCCCGATCCCTCCCGGCGCGACCCGGCGCTGGAGGCGGCGATGGCCGCGACCCGCCGCACGGTCGAGCTGGGGCGGGCCGGCAGGGCCCAGGCCAAGGCCAAGGTCCGGCAGCCGCTCGCCAGGGCAGTGGTCGTCGCAACCGACTCCGAGCGTGAAGCGATCGCCACCCAGACCGATCTGATCAAGGCCGAGCTGAACGTCAGGGAGATCGAGTTCGTGACCGACCAGTCCGAACTGGTCAGCTACCGGGTAAAGCCCAACTACCGCTCACTCGGCCCCCGCTTCGGCAAGGCGATGCCGACGGTCGCCTCGGCGGTGGCCGGACTGGACGCCGAGCGGGTCGCCGACACGATCGAGGACGGGGGCGAGGTCGGCATAAACATCGAGGGCAAAGACCACACACTCGGGCCCGACGACCTGATCATGTCGATGGAGCCGGTGGCCGGGTACCAGGTCGAATCGGAGTCCGGTCATGCGGTCGCGCTCGCCCTGGACCTGGACGACGACCTGATCCGTGAGGGCCTCGCCCGCGAGATAGTCCACGCGGTTCAGAACGCGCGCAAGGAGGCCGGCCTCGAGATCACCGATCGGATCGAGCTGACGCTCGGCGGCGATCCCGCCCTGCTGGAGGCCGCCGGCGAGCACCGGAGCTACCTCGGTGACGAGGTCCTGGCCAACTCGATTTCACTCGAAGCCGCCCCCGAAGAGGGGGCCCCGACCGGATCCACCGCGACGATCGAAGGACGGGGGCTGAACATCGCGATAAGCCGGGTCGAAGCTTGACCCTGACCCGCTCGCTTCAGTTCGGAGCCGTC
>JBGUDX010000011.1:0-16298 GCA_041821645.1 Acidobacteriota bacterium | reverse complement strand
GGTCAACCTCGGCTATGCCCCGCTGGAGGCGGAGCAGATGCTGGACGGGCTGGATCCGGACGGGGACCCGCAGGCGCTGGTTGCCGAGGCGCTGCGCCGGGCCGGCTCACCAGACCGGAGCGGGGGCCCCGGGGATGCCTGAGCTGCCGGACATCGGCGGCCGCCGGATCGACCTCGGGGTCGAGGGAGAACTGCCTCCGGGCGCAGAACCACGCGTGCACGACGCCCGGGCCGATCTGCCGGACCAGGAACTCGACCAGTCGCTGAGGCCGCCGACCCTGGGAGATTTCGTGAACCAGGCCCAGGTGACCGATCAGCTTGCGGTTTTCATCGAAGCGGCGCGCGGCCGCGGGGAACCGCTCGACCACGTCCTGCTGGCCGGCCCCCCGGGCCTGGGCAAGACCTCGCTGGCCAACATCGTCGCGGCCGAGATGGGGGTCGGGCTGGTCCAGACCGCGGGCCCGGCGCTGGAGCGCAAGGGAGACGTGGCAGCCTTTCTGACCTCGCTCGAGCCCGGCAGCGTCTTTTTCATCGACGAGATCCACCGGCTCGGCCGGGCGGTCGAGGAGACGCTCTACCCGGCGATGGAGGACGGTGTGCTGCCGGTCATCCTCGGCCAGGGAGCCGGTGCCCAGACGGTCACCCTGCCGCTGCCGCCGTTCACCCTGATCGGAGCGACCACGCGCAGCGGGCTGCTGACCACACCGCTCCGTGACCGCTTCGGGGTCTCTCACCGACTCGAGTACTACACGCCGGATGATCTCGGCCGGATCGTCATCCGGTCGGCGAGGATTCTCGGAGTCGAGATCGACGACGCCGGAGCCCGCGCGATCGCAGAGCGCGCCCGGGGTACTCCCCGGGTCGCGAACCGGCTGCTGAAACGGGTCCGTGACTTTGCTGAGGTGAAGGGCTCGGGCGCGGTGGACTCGGGGGTTGCCACCGCGGCTCTCGAGATGCTCGAAGTCGACCGGGCCGGTCTCGATCGCTCGGACCGGGCACTGCTCAATCTGATCGCAACCAAGTTCGCCGGCGGGCCGGTCGGGCTCTCGACGATTTCGGTAGCGATCGGCGAGGAGCCGGACACGATCGAAGACGTGCTGGAGCCCTACCTGCTCCAGCAGGGCATGCTCAAACGCACGCCCAGGGGACGGGTGCTGACCGCGGCCGCGTTCACGCACCTCGGGCTGCCGGTTCCAAGCGGCGGCGAGCAGCTTTTCTGATGCCGCGCCCGGCACCGAAGCCCCGGCTTCACTAGCCTTCCCGGGGATGCCCTTTTTCATCTGCCCCAACTGCGGCAACCGCGAAGCCGGAGGTGACCGCACAGCCGGTTTCAGTACCCGGCCGAAGGGCTGCTCGAAGTGCGGCTTCGGATTCGTTTTCGAGCTGCTCGACGACTACTATCCGGCTCCGAACGCGGCCTTCTTCGTCTGTGACCAGACCGGCCGTGTGATCGACGCGGGCAAGGGCAGCTACGAGCTGACCGGGCTGACCGACGAGGACGTGATCGGCCGGCCGGTCAAGGACGTGCTCGGGCTGCGCTGGGTCGATCCCGGCGACGGCGGCCCCGAGGCCGACACCAACGGTGACGGTGAGACCGACCCGATCGAGACCTCGCTGGAGTGGGGGGTGCGTTCGCTCGGCAAGCGGGTCGCGGTCAAATCCGAGAACGAGTCCGCAGCCGAAGCGATTGCCGACGTTTTCCCCGCATACGACGATGACGGGGGCCTGATGATCGTTTTGACCCCGGAAGGGTAAGCTCCCCCCGAATGGGAGGCAGGCGCCGCAACATATTTGTGCTGCTTTTTATGCTGGGGCTGATCACGGTCTCGGCGATCGTCGTGATCAAGAAGCCGGCCGAACTCGGGCTCGACCTTCAGGGCGGGATCGAGCTGACGCTTCAGGGCAGGCCCACGCCGCAGGCGCCCGAAGTCACCTCCGAAGCGATGGAGCGCTCGGTCGAGATCATCCGGTCGGGCTGCGACCGGCTCGGTGTCTCCGAGATCGAGGTCTCACGACTCGGGCGCGACCAGATTGCGGTAGGCATTCCCGGCGCGACCAACGTCGGCAGCGCGACAGAATGCGCGACCAAGCCGGCCCGGCTCTTCTTTTATGACTGGCAGAACAACCTGGTCGGACCGGCCGAGCAGCTGCAGAGCGATACGGCGACCGAGGATCCGCAGGAGGTCCTGCGGCAACAGCGCCAGAAGTGGATTGACGCCGGACGTCCCCCTCTCGAGGGATTCAACCGGCAGCTGATCGGCCAGGGGGCGGAGCCGACCATGTGGGATGCGGTCAATATCGCGTCCGAGCAGCCGCGGGACGACGAGTGCGAGAACTGCGCCGCATCTGACACCTATTACCTGTTCAGCGACGACGAGGACCACGAGCTGATCTCGGGCCCGGTCGGCGACGAGGCCGACCTCTACTTCGACGACCAGGGCCAGCCGATCCCGAAGAAGGGCATCGTCAAGAAGGTTTCCCAGGGGACCATCGTGGTCGCCGAGCTGCCCACCGACGAAGACGGCCGCACGGTCAACGATCCCGAGCAGGCCGGCTACTTCGTCCTGAACGACGATGCCGCCCTTTCCGGCAACGACATCAACGATCCGCAGCAGCAGACCGACCAGTTCAACCAGCCCAACGTCACCTTCGACTTCACCGACAAGGGCCGAAATGCTTTTCAGGAGATCACCCGCCGGATAGCCCAGGAGGGCCAGGCGAGGGCGATCGGCCCGGTCGACACGAACCAGGCGTCGAACCTCTCCGGCAACTTCGCGATCGTGCTCGACAATCAGGTCGTCTCGCGCCCGATCATCAATTTCGTCGAGAACCCGGACGGGATCGACGGCCGCACCGGCGCCCAGATCTCGGGTGGGTTCGACATCGGCGAAGCCCAGGACCTGGCCGAGTTCCTGCAGCGCGGCGCCCTGCCGATCGATCTCACCCTGACCAGCCAGAGCCAGGTCTCGGCCAGTCTTGGCCAGGAAGCCCTCGATCAGGGCGTTCTCGCGCTGCTGGTGGGTCTCGCCCTGGTGATCATCTTCCTGATCTCCTTCTACCGGTTCCTCGGCGTGGTGGCGGCGCTTGCTCTGATCGCCTACGCGATCCTGTTCCTCGCCCTGATCAAGGCGATCCCGATCACCCTGACCCTGCCCGGGATCGCCGGCCTCGTCTTAACCATCGGAGTCGCGGCCGACTCCAACATCGTCATCTTCGAGCGGGTGAAGGAGGAGCTCCGGGCGGGCCGATCGATCAATTCGGCGATCGCGGTCGGCTACCGCCGGGGGATCAGCACGATCATCGACGCCAACGTGGTCACCCTGCTGACCGCGTTCATCCTGTTCGTGCTTGCCACCTCCGGGATCAAGGGATTCGCCTTCACCCTCGGGGTCGGCACCATGGTTTCGCTGCTCACCGCGGTGGTCTTCACCCAGTCGCTGCTCGGGTCGATGAGCGGCACCAGATTCCTGCGCTCTGGCAAGGCCCTGGGCGGGGTGCAGGGCAAACAGCGCTGGCATTTTGACTTCATGGGTGCCGCCAAGTGGTTCTTCTCGATCTCGGGCGTGATCCTGCTGATCGGGGCCGGGGCCCTGACCACGAAGGGGCTCAATTTCGGGATCGATTTCGAGTCGGGAACCCGGATCGAGGTGGCGCTCGAGGAGGACGTCAGCTCCGACCAGGTCCGGAACGTGGTCGCGCCGGACGGGCTCGGCGACGCCACGATCCAGGCGGTCGACAACCCGGCGCTCGGGGAGAATGTCTTCCAGATCAAGAGCGAGACACTCGATCCGAATGAACTCGCGGATGTAGAGGAGAGTCTCGACGACACCTTCGGCGTCGCCACTGACGGCTTCGACAGCACCAGTGTCGGACCGACCTTCGGGGCCTCGGTCGCCCGCAGTGCGGCGCTGGCGATCGTATTTTCGCTACTTCTGATCACCGGCTACGTAGCGGTCCGGTTCGAGCCGAAGTACTCGGTCCCGATCCTGATCGCGATCGCCCACGACATCCTGATCGCGGCCGGCTTCTACGCGCTGATCGGAGCCGAGGTCTCCAGCGCCACCGTCGCGGCCTTCCTGACGATTCTCGGCTATTCGCTGTACGACTCGATCATCGTTTTCGACCGAATACGGGAAAACCAGCCGAAAATGCCGCGAGCGACCTTCACCCAGATAGTCAACAAGTCGATGAGCGAGGTGATGACCCGGTCGCTGGCCACCAGTTTCTCGACCCTGATCGGCGTCGTCTCGCTGCTGATCCTCGGCGGCGAGACCCTGCAGGCGTTCGCGATCGCGATCCTGGTCGGCATCGCCTCCGGTACCTACTCGTCGATATTCATCGCGTCACCTGTCCTGGCGCTCTGGAAGGAGCGGGAGCCCGGCTTCCTGCGCCGTCGCCGCCAGCAGATCGAGATACAGGGCAGCGTCCCGGCTTTCGCCTCCGACCTCGAAGTCGCGAAACTCGGTGATGAGGAAGATGAGGACGAACAGAGCGGCCGAAGCGGGGACCCGGCCGGCGGAGCCCCGAGGCCGGGGAGGAAAGGCTGATCATGGCGATAGTCGTCTGGATAACCGTGGGACTGGCCCTCTGGCACTTCTCGATTTTCGTCCCCGAGCGGTTCTGGCAGGGGATCATCGGTGCGCTGATCGGCGCGGTGACCGGAGCGCTCGTCTCCGGCGCACTGATCCAGGTAGCCCTCGGTCGCGGCCTCAACGAGACCGACATGCTGACACTCCTGGCCGCCATTCCCGGGACCTTGATCGGCGTTGCGCTTGTCTACTGGTTCGGCGAGCGCAGCGGCGAGCCGGAAATAGAGATCTAGGACGAATCGATCGGTTTCCAGGCGCAGCCTTACCGAGTCGAGGAGGCGCTCAGGCTGGCCGATGAACTCGGCCTGAGCCGGCCGGTGGCGACCACGCTGGTCAGGCGCGGGTATCGGAGCCCGGACGCAGCCAAAGCCTTCCTCAGCGCCGACGAAGAACACGACCCTGATCGGTTCGACGGCATGGACGAGGTCACCGCGCTGGTCATGGCGGCGGTCGCAGACGGCCGCCAGATAACCGTCTACGGCGATTTCGATGTCGATGGAGTGGCCGCGACCTCGGTCCTGGTCGGGGTCTTGCGTGAGCTGGGCGGCAACTGTGACTGGTTCATCCCAGACCGGATAGCCGACGGCTACGGTCTCAGTGAAGAAACCATCCGCGACCTCGCGGACCGTGGCAGCCGGATGGTCATAACGGTGGACTGCGGCGTGACCTCGGTCGGCCCGGTCGCCCTGGCCCGCCAACTCGGCATGGAGATCGTGGTCACCGACCATCACCAGCCAGGACCCGACCTGCCGGAATGCCCGCTGCTTCACCCGGAGGTCAACGGATATCCGTTCAAATCGCTCTGTGGGGCCGCAGTCGCCTCGAAGCTGGCGACCTCGCTGCGCAGGGCCGCCGGGGCGGACCCCCGGGGCGACGAAAAGGACCTCGACCTGGTCGCGCTTGCCACGGTCGCCGACGTGATGCCGCTGGAAGGCGAGAACCGGAGGCTGGTCAGGCAGGGGCTGGCGGTGGCACGGCGGGCCGAGCGAATCGGTCTTGCCGCGCTCATGGCCGAAGCCCGGGTGGACCCGGCCCGGCTCGGCGCCGGGGACTTCGGGTTCCGTCTCGGGCCGCGGATAAACGCCGCCGGGCGGATGTACCGGGCCGATGCGGGGGTCGAGCTGTTCCTGGCTGATTCGAGGGAGCGGGCCGACGAGATCGCATCCGAGCTGGGCCGCGCGAACGTCGAGCGCCGGCGGGTTGAGCGGCTGGTCGAAAACGAAGCCGAGTCGGCAAGGCGCGAACTCGATGACCCCGACGCGGCGGCGCTGGTCCTGGCCGGCGAGGACTGGCACCCGGGGGTGGTCGGCATCGTCGCCTCTCGACTGGTCAAAAAGCATGGCCGGCCGGCGGTGGTGATATCGCTGGCCGACGAGGGCGGGAAGGGGTCGGCCCGTGGGGTGCCGGGGTTGGACCTGCTCGGGGCGATCGCTTCCTGCTCGGAGCTCCTGGAGGGATTCGGCGGGCACCGGGCGGCGGCCGGACTCCAGGTTCTCCCCGAGCAGGTGGAGCCGTTCCGGGCGGCCCTGAACGAGGCGGTGATCGAGCAGATCGGACCGGACCCGCTGGAGCAGGAGGAGGTCGCCGATGCGTTTGCAGGCGGAGGCGAGCTCGGTCTCGAACTGGCCGAAGAGATCGGGTTGCTGGCACCGTTCGGCAGGGCCAATCCCGAAACGAACCTGCTTCTGCCCGCCGCAAGGATCACCGACCTCCAGTTGATGGGGGAGGACAAGCACTGCCGGTTCACGGTGGTCACCGGATCGAGCCGGGCCTCCGGGGTCTGCTTCGGCCGGACCGGTTTCGGGATTGAGGAGAGCGACCCGGTTGACGTTCTGGCCCGGCTGGAGGTCAACCACTGGAACGGCTCGACGACTCCCCAGCTCCAGGTCCAGGAGGTCTATCCCGTTGCCAGAACCTCCGGTGACGACTCCGCTGGAATAGAGCAATGTGACCCGGGTGAATGGTGGCGCCGTTTCGAAACCGAGTTCGCCCGGCCGGCTGACGATTTCGGGCCGGAGGGCGGGAGCGGCCCTCCACCGGACGGAGGCCGAGGGGAGGCCGATCGACCCGAGGGCGAGCGCCGGGTGATCGGGGATCCGGGGCTGCCGGGGGTTCTCGCCGCGGAGTTGATCTCGTCCGGCGAGGGCCTGGCGATCCTGACGGCGGACGCTGCCGGTCGCTGGCTCGAGTTCGGTGGGAGCTCCGGCCTGCTCAGGTTCCGCCCGCCCTTCGACTCCGGTTCGACCGGGCCTCCGGCCGAGGCTGAACTGGTCTGGCCCGGAAGCCCGATCTCCACGCTTGACCGACTGGCCGAAACTGACGGCGTCGGAGTCGCGATCGTCGACTACGAAAGCCTGAGCGGCCGACCCGGCATGGTCACCGCTTTCGCCAATCTGCTCGAGATCGATCCCCCTCCGGGCCCGGTGGCGGCCGCAGCCGGGCTCGAGGGCGAGGGCCGGCTGTTCCGCGCCACCGGCGAGGGGGCCCTGGAGTTCGCCGAGTCGGCTTCGGCGAGACGCGACGATCTGACCTCCGAACTGCGCCTGCTCTACGCCGCACTCCGCGACGGGGGGGACGGTGCCGGGATCGGAGGCGGGCAGTTGAGAGGGGTTCTCTCCGGAGAAACGGCAGGCCCGGCGCCGACCGCCCTGATCCGGTCTCCGGAGTTCTCGGCGCGCCTGATGCGGGTATTGAAAGAGGTCGGCGGCGCCCGGACCGAGGGTTCCGGCGATGCCCGTACCGCCGGGGTCGTATCCTCAGAGAAGATAGATCTGCAGAAATCGCCCACTTTTGCCGCCTGCGCGCGGGCCCACAAGGAGCGAGTCCGATACCTGAGACAGTCGAACAGACCAACCAGCTGACCGCGGGGCTTTCGTCCCGGGAACGGTCGCTGCTCGATGACCTGATCGGGGTGATCGAAGGGTTCGAGTCGGAGACGGCGTTGACCTCGCCCGACCGGACCCCGATCGACCGGGACGAGGTGACCAGGGCCTTCGTCTTTGCCTGCCGCCACCATGCCGACCAGAAGCGGCAGTCGGGGGACGAGTTCATCACCCATCCGATCGGGGTCGCCCGGATCTGTGTCGGCATGAGCCTCGACACTCCGACGCTCTGTGCTGCCCTGCTGCACGACACGGTCGAAGATACGTCGGCCAGTCTCGACGAGATCGGCGAGGAGTTCGGCGAGAGGATCGCCGAACTGGTCGATGGCGTGACCAAGCTGACCGAGATCACCTTCGAGAGCCGCGACGAGCGGCAGGCCGAGAACTACCGAAAGATGATGATCGCGATGGCCAAGGACGTCCGGGTCATCCTGATCAAGCTGGCCGATCGCCTACACAACATGCGGACCCTGAGCTCCCTGCCCAAGCAGAAGCAGATCTCGAAATCGCGCGAGACCCTGGAGATCTACGCACCACTCGCCCACCGGCTCGGGATCCACGCGATCAAGTGGGAGCTGGAGGATCTCGCGTTCGCCCGGCTCCATCCGCGCAAGTACTCCGAGATCAAGCAACTGGTGGCCCAGCAGCGGGACGAGCGACAGGATTTCGTCGAGGACGCCGGCGGCTTCCTGGCCGGCGAGCTGAAGAAGGTCGGGATCGAGGCCGAGATCGCCGGCAGGGCCAAGCACTTCTACTCGATCTACACCAAGATGACCAAGAAGGGCCGCGAGTTCAACGAGATCTTCGACCTGACCGCGATGCGGGTGATCGTCGATTCGGTCAAGGACTGCTACGGCGCGATCGGCGTGGTCCACTCGATCTGGAAGCCGCTGCCCGGCCGGTTCAAGGACTACGTCGCGATGCCCAAGGCGAACATGTACCAGGCCCTCCACACGACCGTGATCGGGCTCGAGGGCAAGCCGCTCGAGATTCAGATCCGGACTTCGGAGATGCACCGCCTGGCCGAGTACGGGATCGCGGCCCACGTGTCGTACAAAGAGCGGGGAGCTCCGGAGACCTCCCGCGAGAAGATGACCTGGCTCCGTCAGCTGGTCGAGTCCGAGTCGGAACAGGACCCGGCCGAGTTCCTCGAGTCGCTCAAGGTCGATCTGTTCGAGGACGAAGTCTTCGTCTTCACTCCGAAGGGGGAGGTAATGAACCTCTCGGCAGGATCGACCCCGCTCGATTTCGCCTACTCGATCCATACCGACGTCGGCCACCGCTGCGTCGGGGCCAAGGTCAACGGCAAGATCGTGCCGCTGCACTACCAGCTCAAGTCGGGCGACATTGTCGAAGCGCTCACCTCCAAGCGCGAGCGGGGCCCTTCACGCGACTGGCTCAACCTGGTCCGGACCAGCCGGGCCCGCAACAAGATCAGGGCCTGGTTCCGGGAGGAGAGCCGCGAGGACAACGAGCGCAAGGGCCGCGACGCCCTGAGCAACGCCCTGAGGAAGCGCGACCTGCCGCCGCAGAAGTTCTCCGGTTCACCGATGCTGGCAGACGTGATGCGGGAGATGGGCTTCCGGAAAGCGGACGACTTCTACATCGCCCTTGGCCAGGGCAAGATCTCGGCCAAGACGACCGCGAACAAGCTGATACAGCGCCTGCGTGCCGGCGAGATCATCGAACCGGAACCGCTTGCCGAGGCCGCCGGGGCAAAGACCAGCGACCGGCCGACCAGGGAAGCGGCGGACTTCGGGATCTCGGTCGACGGGGTGGACAACGTTGCCCTCCGTCTGGCCAAGTGCTGCCGTCCGGTTCCCGGGGACGAGATCGTCGGCTACGTTTCGCTGGGCAGGGGGATCACCATCCACCGCAGCGATTGCCGCAACGTCGCCGACCTCGGCAGCTCGCCCGAGCGCATGGTCGAGGTCGCCTGGGAGGGAGAGAACGAGGCGACCTACCGGGTCGAGATCCATGTCGACGCCTACGACAGGACGCGCCTGCTCGAAGACCTCTCCCGCGCGTTCACCGAGGTCGGGGTCAACATCATCTCCGCGTCATGCACGACCAGCCCGCCGATGGTCAAGAACCGCTTCGTGATCGAGGTGGGGGATACCGGCCAGCTGAAGAACTGCATCTCCAGGATGCGCCACGTCGAATCGGTGTTCGACGCCTACCGGGTCACGCCCGGCGAGTAGAGCTCTTCCGGGCCACTCCCGGCGCGCAGCCGCTCGCTCAGCCCAGTCGGTCTTCGACCGACGACAGCTTGTCGGCCAGGGTCTGTTCGCGGTCGGTCCGCTGGTCGATCTTCAGCACCGTGTAGACCCGCGGGATGCCGTCTTCCAGCGGAATCGCGTGGAGCTCCCCGGCCAGGTCGAGGATGTCTTTGACCTCGCCCTCCAGGGCCGTTCCCATCGGATTCATCTCGAACCCGACCCGGTCCTGAGCGCTCAGATGGCGCCGGATGCGGACCAGAACGTCGCCGACGCTGGCTCCTTCGCGGCCGATCGGAAGCACCGTTATCTCTGCTGTAGCCATGTCCCGATGGTAGCGGGGGCAGGGTGTCGTCCCGCCCGCCCTCAGACGATCCGTTCAGGAAAGATCGCTCAGGCGATGACCGAAAGGGCGCCCGGTGCGGCCCGCATCGAGACCTCTTCGAACCGGCCGATGAAGTCGCCGTCGACCTGGACCGGGAACTCGGCGACCTCGCCTTCGTCATCGGTCGAGAGCGACCGGATCGTTCCCTGGGTGAAACCTTCGAACGACTCGACCTGGCGGTGCCGGTAAGCCGACATGCGGCTCGAGAGCAGGCGCGGCACGACCCCGATCACATCGAGCTGGTTGGCCCGCTTCAGGACGACCATGGCCAGCGTCCCGTCGTCGATCGAGATGTTCTCGCAGACGTGGACCGGGCGGTTGCTGAAGTAGGTGAACGGGTCGGAATTCTGGATCAGCACGGTCACGCCCTGGTGGGACCGGCCGTCTACCGTGGCTTCGAGCCTGACCGGATTCCTCATGTATTCGCGCAGGTAGCCGGAGACCGCAGCCCAGGTATAGAAGTAGGGGCCCGCTTTCGCTTTCAGCTTCGGATTCGCGTCCACCCGCTCGACCACGGTGGCGTCGATCCCGGTTCCACAGGAAAAAACGAAGTAGCGGTCATTCACCAGTCCGAGGTCGATCTTCCTGGGCCGGAACTCGTCGGCCAGCGAAAGCAGGTGCTCGGTCGCGTCGACCACGTCGTTGGGGATTCCGAGCGTGCGGCAGACCACGTTGGTGTTGCCGCCGGGCAGGAACGAGACCGGTATGTCGGTCCCGGCCAGGCCGTTGACAACTTCGTTGATCGTGCCGTCACCGCCGAAGGCGACGACCAGGTCATATCCGCCGTCGGCCGCGTCCCGGCCGATTTCGGTGGCATGGTGCTGCCGCTGGGTCGATTCGACCTCGACCTCGAACCGTCCCTGCAGGGCGTAGATGACCAGGTTCTTCAATCTGTCGGAAACCGTGGTCGCGTAGGGGTTGACGATGATCAACATCCTGCGCTTGCCGTTGGACCCGCCCGGGCTCATTCGGTCGCTTCGAACATCGAAAGGCCGTCCCGCTCCCGTTCTGCGACGCGGCCCTGCTCGATCAGTATGTCGGTGTGCCCGATCACCTCGGAGAGGGTCAGGTAGGCCTGGGTGAGCGCGACGTTGCCCCAGATCTTCTCGGCGATCACGTGGGCCGTGCTCGGCTCCTGTTTGATGATCCCGAAGATCTTCTCTAGCCGGCGGTCCTCCGCGGCGAAACGTTTGTCGATCAGTGCCACGTGGTCGGCGATCGGGTCGCCGTGGCCGGAGAGCATCAGATCGAGGTCCATCTTGCGGGTCTCCCGCAACGAGTTGTTGTAGTCGATCAGGGAGCGGGTCCGGCCGGGACTGCCGTCGAGTGGCCTCGAGATCAGCGGATTGGACGAGATGTGGGAGAGCAGGTGATCCCCGGCGAATGCCATGCGCCGTTGCTCGTCGTGGAAGACGGTGTCGGACGGGCTGTGGCCGGGGCGGTGCAGCACCTTGAGCCGCCGGTCGCCCAGCTCGAGGTAGCTGCCGTCGGCGAGCGGCATCGTGACCATCACCTTGTCGCCCCAGTCGAGGAAGCTGCTGGTGATTTCACGCAGCCCGTTTGCCACCTCCTCCGAGACGCCGTTCCGCAGCATCAGCTCTACCGCGCCGTCGTTCTCTTCCTTGGCCCTGTCGCCGAAGCCGGCCAGACGGTCCACCGCTTTGTCCAGCGCCGCCACCTCGGCCCCCGAACGGTCGGCCACAGTCCGGATCAGCCCGATGTGGTCTATGTGCTGGTGGGTGGCGACGAGCAGGTCGATGTCTTCGATCGCGAAGCCGACCCCACCGACCTGTTCCTCGAGCGACGAGAGCGACTGGTCCGACCTCGGGCCGGCGTCGATCAGGGTCAGCGGATCGCCCTCGATCAGGTAGCAGTTGACCCGCCCGACCGCGAAAGGGGTCGGGACCGGTAGGCAGTGAACACCCTGTTCCGCGGCTCCGGCGAGCAGTTCGTCCGGACTCGGACCGTCAACGCTCACGGCGTCGACGGCATCCGCATCCGCGTCTCCTTCGGAATCGGGTGCGGCGGGGTCAGCCACGGCGGATCACCGCGAGCAGCTCGTCCCGTTTCGTCTCCATGTCTTCGTTCGAGACCAGCGATTCCAGGTTCAGCCGCAGCAGGGGCTCGGTGTTCGATGGCCGAACATTGAAGTGCCAGTCGGGGTAGTCGACCGAGACGCCGTCGAGGTGGTTGATCTCCGCGTCGGGGTGCAGTGCCTCGATCTCGGCCATCTTCGCGGCCTGGTCTTCGACTTCGGAGTTGATCTCGCCCGAGATGAAGTACTTCGAATGGAACTCCTCCATCAGCTCGGCCAGACTGCGGCCCCCGCGGGAGACCAGCTCGAGGATGCGCAGGGCCGGGATCGACCCCGAGTCGGCGCAGTAGAAGTCATGGAAGTAGTAGTGGCCCGACACTTCGCCGCCGAACGCCGCGTCTTCTTCGCGCATCCGCTTCTTGAAGAAGGCGTGCCCGACCCGCGAGAGCTCGGTGCGTCCGCCGGCGTCGGCGACGATGTCCGGCACTGCCCGGCTGGACCGTGGGTCGTAGAGGATCGTGGCGCCAGGTTCGGCGGCAAGGGCCGAGCGGGCCAGCAGGGCGCAGATGAAGTCGCCGTCACAGAACTTGCCGTTGCCATCAATGAAGAAGCAGCGGTCCGAGTCGCCGTCCCAGGCGATGCCGAGGTCAGCGCCTTCCGACTTGACGGTTTCGATAATCATCCGGCGGTTTTCCTCGAGAAGCGGGTTCGGTTCGTGATCGGGGAACTCCCCGTTCGGCTCGAAGTAGAGCTTGACCAGGTCGAGCCCGAGCTTCTCGAGCACCGGACCGATCATCGGGCCGGCCATGCCGTTGCCGCCGTCGACGACGACTTTCAGCGGCTTGATCGCGTCGGGGTCGATGAACTTGAGTACTTCGGCGTGGTATTCGTCCCAGAGGTCGACCTGCTCGCTCGATCCGCCGCCCGGGGCATCGCCCAGGCCGGCGGCGATCCGCCGTTCCACGTCACCGATCCCGGCATCGCCCGACAGGGCCAGGGCGCCCTCGCGGACCAGCTTCACCCCGGTATAGGCCTTGGGGTTGTGCGAGGCCGTGCACATCGCTCCGCCGTCGAGACCGCGGCTGCCGACCAGGAAATAGAGCATCTCGGTCGCGACCTCCCCGGCGTCGATCACGTGGGCACCCTCATCGACCATTCCCTGTCGGTAGGCCTCGGCCATCGACGCGGCGGTCAGGCGCATGTCACGCCCGAGTCCGATCTGCAGCTCGGCCGGCCGCTTTCCCCGGAGATCGGCCAGCACCCGGGCGAAGGCCCTCCCGATCTCACCGGCGGTGGACTCGTCCATCTCGGAACCGTGAAGCCCGCGAATATCGTACGCCTTGAAAATTGACATGGCCTGTCTTCTCCTGTCTGGTCTATTCCCGGGTCCCTGGCGGGGACCCGGCGTCGAACGCGTCAACCAGGGTCCGGTAGCTGTCCTCGAGGGACTGCGGCATGACCCGGTGGTCGGCGATCACCGGCATGAAGTTTGTATCGCCACCCCAGCGGGGAACGATGTGCATGTGGATGTGGTGTTCGACCCCCGCCCCGGCGGCCCGTCCCTGGTTGAAACCGACGTTGAAACCGTGCGGTTCATAGACCGCTTCCAGCCGGTTCATCGCCTGTTTGGCCAGCGCGAGCATCTCGGACGTGGTTTCCGGGGGAATGTCCTGGATCCTGCCGAGGTGCTCGAACGGCGAGATCAGCAAGTGACCGTTGGTGTAGGGGAAGAGGTTGAGCATCGCGAACGAGTGCTCGGCCCGGTGGAGGATCAAGGCGGTCTCGTCGTCCCCGAGGGCCGGCTTCGCGCAGAAGATGCAGTGGTCCTCGTTGTCCTTGTCGGCGTCTTCGACGTACTTGAGGCGCCAGGGCGCCCAGATCCGGTTCTCGCTCATCACGCTGGCAGGCTATAGCCAGCGGCGGCTGCGGAAGAAGGCGGTCATCCCGAACAGGATCACCAGCATGACCCCGATCACGATCCAGAAACTTGACTCCGAGGCGCTCACCGGGTCGCCGCCACCCGGCAGGCCGATGTTCATGCCGAAGATCGAGGCGATCAGGGTCAGGGGGAGGACGATCACGGTTATCGCGGTCAGGACCCGGAGGCTGTCGTTGACCTTGTGGCTCAGCATCGACTCGTTGGTTTCTTCGAGCGCGATGATCACCTCTCTGTAGTTCTCGAGCATGTCCCAGATCCGCTCATGGGCATCGACGATGTCGTCGAAGTAGATCTCGAGGTCGAGGTCAGTCGCCAGGTAGCGGCCCTTGACCTTCTCCAGATCCCTCAGGACCGGTCGCTGGGGCCGGATCACCTTGCGGAAATTGATGATCTCCTGCTTGGCGTTCGAGATGTCGCGGACCACGTCTTCGGAGCGGCCCTCGAAGATCTCGTCTTCCAGCGCGTCGAGCTTGTTGCCGATCTTCCGCAGCATCGGGAAGCAGTAATCGAAGCTGTCGTCCACCAGGCGGTACATCAGGTAGCCGGAACCGCGTGAGAAGAGCTTCTGCCGGAGGGAGTCGTCGGCCCGGCAGCGTTCGAACAGGTATTCGACCGGTGGCACCGGCTGGTTCGGAAGGGTTACGACGAAGTCGGGCCCGACGAACAGATCGAGCTCTCCTGCACCGAGACGACCGACGCTCGGGTCGAACACCGGAACGTGGAGCACCAGGAACAGGTAATCGGGGTACTGATCGATCTTCGGACGCTGGTTGCCCGACAGCACGTCCTCGAGGTCGAGTGCGTGGAAGTCGAAGTGCTCTTCCAGCCAGGATCGCTCGGTCCCACCGGGGCGCTCGATGTTGATCCAGCGCAGGCCACCGGCGTTGATTTCCTCAATTCGGGGTGCGGCCGCCTCCGGTTCAGTCCCGGGCGCAGAAGCGGCTAGCGGCTCACGAGGCCGCCTGAGACGAGGGAGGTTCGGCATCGCCGCCTCCGATCGGTTCCTGGCTTTCCGTCTCCATGGGTTAAAGATTATGCGAAGTCCGGATCGGGCGTGCCCCCGGGAAAAGGCCTGCAGTCGCCTGCCCATACGCAGTCACAGCCGTACCGGTGCCCGCAGGCGGGTCCGGCGGAGGCCCCGAACCCGGCCTGCAGCCGTGTCGCCTCGGCTTGGAATCGCCGCCCGGCCGTGCTAGAGTCCCGCTCCACATAAGCGCCACATCTAGAGGGGTGGAGGGACTTGGCCCGATGAAACCCCGGCAACCACTAGGACGATGAGTCTTTTGAAGGTGCCAAATCCAGCGGCTCACGTAGCCGGGAGATGTGGGGAGAAGTCCGATCGGACCTTCGCCCCACAGGCGAAGGTTTTTCTGTTTCCCAATCGGGTGAAGAAAGGTAGATCGGATGTCAATCAGCAACTTGAGATGCAAGGAGTGTTCGGCTGAATACGAGCTTGACGCGAGTTTCTACTGCACCTCCTGCTTCGGGCCGCTGGAGGTCAGGTATGACCACTCCGACCTGAAGCCCGACGAGACCCGTCGCCGGATCCAGGCCGGAACGCAGGGGATCTGGCGCTACTCGGACTTCCTGCCGATCGACGGCCGGGCCGGCGACCCACTCGAGCCCGGGATGACGCCGCTCATCAGAGCCGACCGTCTGGCCGAGCGGCTGGGGACCGAGGCCGAGATCTACATCAAAAACGACGCGGCCAACCCGACCCACTCGTTCAAGGACCGGGTCGTGGCGGTGGCGATCGCCAAGGCCAAAGAGCTCGGGTTCGAGACCGTGGCCTGCGCTTCGACCGGAAACCTCGCCAACGCGGTGGCCGCCCACGCCGCCGCCGCCGGACTCGATTCATACGTATTCGTCCCGGCAAACCTGGAAGAACAGAAGCTGCTGGCCACCGACATCTACGGCACCAATCTGGTCGGGGTCAAGGGCAACTACGACGACGTCAATCGGCTCTGTACCCAGCTGGCCGACGAAAAGCCCTGGGCCTTCGTCAACGTGAACCTGCGGCCCTATTACGCCGAAGGTTCCAAGACCCTGGCCTACGAGACGGTCGAACAGCTCGGTTGGCATCTGCCCGACCGGGTCGTCTCGCCGATTGCCTCGGGATCGCTGTTCACCAAGATCGCCCGCGGGTTCGAAGAGTGGCTCGAGGTCGGGCTGGTCAGCGGTGACCTGCCGGTATTCAACGGGGCCCAGGCCGAAGGCTGCTCACCCGTGGCGACCGCTTTCGCCGAAGGAAG
>JBGUDX010000010.1:0-17187 GCA_041821645.1 Acidobacteriota bacterium | reverse complement strand
AAACAGCTTGGCCGGCAGATGGGGCTCCAGGATCCTGGTGTCGATCTTCTGGAACGACATGTAGCTCCTGAACGCGAAGTTCCGCCAGCCCACCGGGACCGTTTCCGGCACCGCGGTCGACTCCAGCGAGCGAATCACCCAGCCCAGGATGTTGGCGACCAGTTCTTCGCCGCGGATCCTGGTCGAACCGAAGCCGGCCCGCAGTGCCATCGCCCTCAGATCGTCGGGGGCGAACGCGTGGACATCCACTTCAGGCTCGAGCTCTTCCTCGTCGTCGGTCGGCTCGTTATCACTGTGCTCGAGCGCCCGGGCCCGGACCAGCCGCCGCCAGGCGGGGGCGGCCAGCGAGCCGGCGCGTTTGGGCAGCATGGCGAGCCGGTCGCCGTTCCGGGATGGCTCGCCACAAAAGAGGATCAGGCCCCCGGGCCGGAGGACCCGGGCGAACTCGGCAAAGGCGCGGTCGAGATCGGGGATGTGGTGCAGCACCGCGTGTCCGAGCACGATGTCGAAGCTCTCGTCTTCGAACGGCAGGACTTCGGCTTCGGTGACGACCGTGTTCACCGGCACTCCCAGCCGCTTCGACGTATCTGCCAGCGAAGCGAGCATCCCGGGTGAAATGTCGGTCGCGGTCAGGTTGCCGATCAGCCCCTGGGCGGCGAGGTTGAGTGAGAAGTAGCCGGTTCCCGCTCCGATCTCGAGCGCGTCCCCCCAGGGCTCTGCGGGCAGCCCCCCGAGCGCCTTGTTGACCTTGAGCGCGACCTGCTTCCGCCCGGTCTCGCTGAAGTCGATGCCCCACTTGGCGTCGTAGCTTTCCGCCGCGGCGTCGTGGTAGCGGGTGTTGACTTCCTTTATGTGGTCCGGCGTGGCCGAGGGGGAAGCGGGCATGGCGGAGAAAGATAGGGAAGAATCGTTGCCCTTGACCGACACGTACACCCAGAAGGACCAGCCCGAGGGAGTCCCGCCACTTGAGCTGACCGGCGAACGGACTCTGCCCGACGTGCCCGAGGAGAACTACTGGTATCAGCGCCATCTCGCCGTCTATCAGTGGATCGCCGAGCAGGTGAGCGGGCTTACGGTCGCTGATCTCGCCTGTGGCGAGGGCTATGGCTCGGCGGTCCTGGCCGAACGTGCGGCCGAGGTGATCGGCGTTGACGCCAACCCCGAGGCTTTCGCTCACGCCGCCGCCCGCTATGGCGCGACAAACCTCAGCTTCCGCCGCGGCCTGGTCGAGGACTTCGACGAACCGCGGGACGCGATCGTCTTCCTGCAGACGATCGAGCACATCGAACAGCCGGGCCCGCTGTTGGAGGGCTTCGCGCGAATCGCCCCGGTGTCATACATCTCGACGCCCAACCTGCTCACCCTGGCGCCGGACGGGGCGGAGAAGTCGGACAACCCGTGGCACATCAGGGAGTACCGCCTGGAGGAATACAGGGCACTGCTCGAGCCCCATTTCACCCGGGTCGAAGTCCTGGCCCTGGCCCACGCCGGAAAGCTGAAATGGCACGAACTGGCGATCTCGCTCGGCTGGGACCGACTTCACAAGGGCGTCGGCCTGACCGGGCCGTTCTACGACCGGTTCACCCCCTCGATCGCGGCTTCGGATTTCCGCCTCAGCAATCGCAACCTCGAAAAGGCACTGGACTTCATCGCCATCTGCCATGCCTGAGGCCCCGCGTCCGGTCGCGGGGCCGGAGCAGGTAGAACCGGTCGGCGACCTGGCGATCGTGCTGCACTCGCACATGCCGTACGTCGAAGGTTTCGGCACCTATCCATTCGGCGAGGAATGGCTGTTCGACGCAGTGGTCCGGTCGTATCTGCCGGTGCTCGAGGTGGCCCGTGATCTGACCCTGACCGTGACTCCGGTGCTGGCCGATCAGCTGGAAGCGCCCGGAGTGCCTGAAAGGCTGCGTGAGTTCCTGATCAGGCACCGGATCGGCGCGGCCGAGCGGGACGTCGAGACGGTCGAGCCGGAGTTCCGGGGCGCGGCCGAGGCCGAGCGCGACCGCTACTCGCGGGCGCTCCGTCTGCTCGACGGTCACGGCGGGCGGCCGCTGGACGCGTTCCGCGAGGCGGCCGGGGCCGGCAGAGTGTCGCTGGCCGCGTCGGCCGCGACCCACGCGATACTGCCGATGCTGGCCACCGGGGCCGGGATCGACCTGCAGATCGATTCCGGTATCCGGTCGCACCGGCGGAGGTTCGGTTGGGACGGCGGTTTCTGGCTGCCGGAATGTGCGTATGCGCCCGGGCTGGAATGGGACCTGGCCAGACACGAGGTCGACTGGTTTTGCGTCGACCAGAGCAGGCATGAAAGCGGCGTGGAGTCGCTTGCGCCGGTACAGACGGAGGCCGGGCCGGTCGCTTTCACTATCGACTGGGAATCGATTTCCTGGCTCTGGGACATGAACGGCTACCCGTCCTGGCCGGGCTACGTCGACTTTCACCGTCTTTCGATGAACGGCCTGCATATCTTCGGGATCGACGGCCGGCCGTATGACCGTGAGGCCGCAGCGGCCCGGGCCTCGGCCCAGGCCGATCAGTTTCTGGACGCCGCCGCCGGACGTCTGGAGCGATTCCGTGATCGCACCGGGGCCGCGGGGACGATGGTCTTCGCGGTCGACTGCGAGTTGCTCGGGCACTGGTGGTCGGACGGACCGCGCTGGCTGGAGCGGGTGCTCGACCGCGCCGGAAGTCGCGGGATCCGGCTGGTGACCCTCGACCGGGCGGCGTCATCGGGCGGGACCCGCGAGACCGGGCTCCAGCCATCGACCTGGGGTGAGCAGAAGGACTTCAGAACCTGGGATGAGCCGGCGGTCGCCGACCTGGCCTGGAGTGCGCGGTCGCTGGAGCTGCGGGTCGCGCGCGCGGTGGCCGGCGGTCTGGAGCGCAGGCGGGCCGAGCGTGCGGCACGTGAATTGATGCTGGTTCAATCGAGTGACTGGGCCTTCCTCGACAGCCGGCGCGAGGCCGGTGACTACGCCTTTGACCGGGCGACGCAACATGCCCACGCGGCCCTGGAAGCCCTACAATCGACTGCCGATGCACCGCTCGATTCGCGAACCCGATCGTTGGCGCCTGACCTGAGCCTCGCTCCGATGCTGATTCCCTAGACCGAGAAGACCCGTCTCGAGAAAAGAACACGGTTTCCGAATGCCTCAGACCAGCATCCTGATCGTCACCTGGGAGTACCCGCCGCTGATCGAGGGCGGGCTGGCCCGTCACGTGCGCAAGCTTTCGGAGGCGCTGGTCGAGCTCGGGGTCGATGTTCACGTGCTCACCCGGGGCGGTGATCAGGCTACGGTCGAGGAGGAGATGGCCGGAGTCCAGATCCATCGCATCGTGGAGCCTGAGCGACCGACCGATCTGGCCGAGTTCGTAACCTGGGTGGAGCGCATGAACTCGGACATGCTGGCGGCGGGGGTCGAGCTCGGCGATCGCTTCGACTTTGATCTGGTCCACGGCCACGACTGGCTGGTCGCGGGGGCCTGTGACCACCTCGCCCGTCGTTATGACACGCCACTGGTGACCACGATCCATGCCACCGAGTACGGTCGCCACCAGGGCTGGGTCGAAAACCATCCCCAGTCGCACATCCACGGGGTGGAGCGTTGGATCGCGAACCGCTCCGACCGGGTGATCGCCTGTTCCCATTTCATGCGAGAGCAGATCGCCGACATCTTCGCGGTCGCCGAGCGGCGGATAACGGTCATTCCCAACGGAATCGACCCCGACGACATGCCGGCTGAAGACGGGGTCGAGCTTGCCCGGTTGCGATCGGAGTTCGCCGCGCCCGATGAGCCCCTGGTTCTGCTGATCGGCAGGCTGGTCTACGAAAAGGGCTTCCAGTTGGCGCTCGAAGCCATGCCGAGGGTGATCGAGGCGGTCCCGAACACCCGGTTTCTGGTCGCCGGCTCGGGGACCCACGAGTCCGAGCTCCACCGTCAGGCCGAGGATCTCGGGCTGATGTCGCACGGCACCTTCCTCGGCTGGATCGGCGACGACGTGCTCCACTCGCTGTACCGGATCGCGGAATTGACCGTGGTGCCTTCGATCTATGAGCCGTTCGGGCTGGTCGCGCTGGAGGCGATGGCATCGGAGTGTCCCTGCATTGCGGCCGACACCGGCGGCCTGCGCGAAGTCGTACCGGTCGAGGGGGCCGGTCTGCGCTTCCGGGCCAGCGATCCCGAGCACCTGGCCGAAGCCGCGATCCAGGTCCTCAGCGACGAGAAGCTGAGCCGCCGGATGGTCGAGGAAGGACTTGACCACATCCAGCTGTTCGACTGGTCGGATGTCGGCCGCCAGACCCTCAGCCTCTACGAGGACCTGGTTTCGGTCGCAGAGAGAAGCTGAGCCGGCCCGGGCCGGTCTATCCGGGGAGCTCCATCACACCTTCGGCGCCCGGCTCGGGTTCCACCGGGTCCGGCCAGGACAGCTCTTCCGGCGCCTCACGCATCCGCAGGATGCGGGCCGGCACTCCTCCGACCACGGCATTCGCCGGAACATCCTTCGTTACCACCGAGTTCGCTCCGATCACCGAGTTGTCCCCGACCCGGACGCCGCGCAGCACGCAGGCGCCGTAGCCGATCCAGACGTTCGAGCCGATCCGGACCCCCTCCGTGTAGATGCCCTGCTGGCGGATCGCCCGGTCGACGTCGACCACCCCGTGGTCGAAGTCGATGAACATGGTGCGGTCGGCGACCACGCATTCGGCTCCGATCCGGACGCTGCTGTAGGCAGAGATCGTGCATTCCTGACCGAACACCGTCTTCGGGCCGATCTCCACCGTGCCTTCGTGACAGCGGATCTTGGTCCCGTGCCCGATCCAGACGAACCGGCCAAACCGGATCGATGCATTCGGGCCGGTCTGGAGCTTCAGGCCGGGTCCCAGAAACAGCGGTCCATCCGTCTTCCAGCGGTGACCGGTGCGGGTCAGCAGGCGACGCCAGAGGTAGCGCCAGAAGAGAAGCCAGTACTTGGGCCTCAGCATCCCGTTGCGGAAGAAGAATGTGATCGATCGTTTCAAGGCCGGTCGCACTTTATTGAGGCGGCCTGCGTCCCGCCGGCGGGACCGTCCGCCGGCCCGGACCCCGGGCCCGGCCCACCGGGCCAGGTTCTAGACTGACGGCACCGATGAATGAGAATTCCGCCACTTTTTCTCCCTTGGCCGAGCGCCTGCTCGGAGGTGACAAGCGGGCTCTTGCCCGGGCGATCACCCTGATCGAGTCCGACGATCCGGCGGGCTGGGATCTGGTCCGCGAAGTCTTCCCGAGGACCGGTGGGGCGAGGATCACCGGCTTCACCGGGCCGCCCGGCGTCGGCAAGAGCACGCTGATCGGCGCTCTGACCGCGGAATTGCGCAAATCCGACCGGGAGATCGCCGTGCTCTCGATCGATCCATCCAGCCCGTTCACCCAGGGCGCCCTGCTGGGCGACCGGATCAGGCTGTCCGAGCACTTCCTCGACAGCGGGGTGTTCATCCGCTCGATGGCCTCGCGTGGCGCCCTCGGCGGACTGTCGGAAGCCGCCCTGCAGGCGGCGCTGGTCATGGATGCTTCCGGCAAGGAAGACGTGCTGATCGAGACGGTCGGGGTGGGTCAGGGCGAGATCGACATCGTCGATCACGCCGATACGATCGTGCTGGCCTTGATGCCGGGGTCCGGCGATTCGATCCAGGCGCTGAAGGCGGGCGTGATGGAGATCCCCGACATCATCGTCATCAACAAGGCCGATCACCCGATGACCGACACCATGGTCCGCGAGGTCCGTGGCGCGCTCTCACTCGCCGCCACGCCAGACGGCTGGCGGGTGCCTATCCTGCGCACCGAGGCGGCCAGGGGAGAGGGAATCGAACAGCTGGCGACCGAGGTCGCCGAGCATCGTGAGTTCATCGAGGCCGAAGGAACTCTGGCCCTGCGCAGGGCGCGCAACCTGCGGAGCGAAGTGCTCGGGATCGCCACTTCGCGTCTCCGCCGACGCCTCGAGGCCTCGATCAACGATGATCCCGGTGTAGCCGAGCTGCTCGAACGTGTGGTCAGCCGGGAACTGGATCCGGCTTCGGCTGCGGCCGAACTTCTGGAAGGAGAAATCGATGAGTGAATCAGACACGTCCGAACAATCAGGCGGGCCCGAAAAGGGAGCGGACGAAAAGCCCTCTGGGGCGACGGATCCCGGCGGAGCTGGAACCGGGTCCGTTCAGCCCTCACTCGACGATGTCGGTCAGTGGGCCGGGTACCGGGTGGATGAGATCTCCGGCCATGGCGTGGCCCGGGTCGACGGCGTGATGGTTGACCAGGAAACCGGTGAGCCGGCCTGGCTGCTGGCCAAGCTGGGCCGGTTCGGCAAGGTGGTGCCGATCTCGATCCGCGAGTGCGCCGCAGCGGCGGGCAAGGTCTGGGTGCCCTACGACCGGGAAGTCATTCGCGAAGCTCCTGCGATCGACCCGGCGCTCCCCCTGAACCGGGAGCAGGAGCGCCAGGTCCTCGATCACTACGGGATCCCGGAAACGGTCGGCCGCGGGGCCGAGATCGCTTCCCGCGAGCCTGGCGCAGTCACTTCGCAGGCCCCGGCCACCCCGCCGGCACCACCTCCTCCGCCGGCCGAGGCCGGATCCGCCTAGGCCGACCCGGCCGGCTCGGCCGGATCCGCCAGGGCCCGGCCAGACCGGGGCCCGGCTAGCAGCCCAGGGCGCGGGCGATCACCATCTGCTGGACTTCGTCGGTGCCCTCGCCGATGGTCAGGATCTTGGCGTCGCGGTAGAACCGGCAGACCGGGTACTCCTCGATGAAGCCGTAGCCGCCGTGTATCTGGACCGCCTCTTCGGCCGAGCGTACGGCGAGGCGCCCGGTGATCAGCTTGGCCTGGGCGGCGGTCAGGGTGAAGTTCTCGCCCCGGTCCTTCTCGATCGCCGCACGGTAGGTGAGCAGGCGGGCCGCCTCGAGCTGGGCCGAGATGTCGGCGATCTTTGCCTGGATCGCCTGGAACTTGGATATCGACTTGCCGAACGCCTTGCGTTCCCTGGCGTACTTGATCGCCTCGTCGAGGGCTCCCTGGGCGACGCCGACCGACATCGCGGCGACGCCGATCCGGCCACCGTCGAGGATCTGCAGGAACTGCCTGAAGCCCTGGCCCTCGGGGCCGAGCAGATTCGACTCCGGGACCCTGGCATCGTCAAAGGTCAGCGGGTGGGTATCTGAGGCGTTCCAGCCCATCTTGCGGTATGCCTCGCCGATCTCGTAGCCCTCGGTCCCGTTGGGAACGATGATGTTCGAGATCTCCGGACCGCCGTCACCCTGGCCGGTCACCGCGGTGATTGTCACGCAGCCCGAAATGTCGGTGCCCGAATTGGTGATGAATTGCTTGGCACCGTTGATCACCCAGTCGCCGTTGTCGCGAACGGCGCGGGTCTTGGTATTTCCGGCGTCGGACCCCGCTTCGGGCTCGGTCAGGCCGAACGCGGCCAGTCGCTTGCCGGTGCAGAGATCGGGCAGCCACTGGTCCTTCTGCTCGTCCGAACCCCAGTTGTTGATCGGGGTCGTTCCCAGCGAGATATGGGCGGCCATGGTGATCGCGACCGATGAGTCGATCCGGGCCAGCTCCTCGACCGCCAGCGCGTAGGAGAGGATGTCGGCGCCGCCGCCGCCGTACTGCTCGGGGAACGGAATCCCCATCAGGCCCAGGTCGGCCATCTTGGCGACGATCTCGTAGGGAAACGACTTGGTCCGGTCGAGCTCCTCGGCCACCGGTGCTACCTCGCTGCGGGCGAAATCCCGAACCGTGTCCCGGAGCAGGCGCTGCTCGTCAGTCAGATCGAAGTTCATGGCGAGGGACGTTACCCCGCAGCGGGCTGCCACGTCCAGCCGCGGGCCTGAAGCACCCCCGGGCAGCAGGCGCCGGCAGCCCGCGTCTTTGATTCGGACGAAGGGCAAGCACTCCTCCGAAGCCACCGGGACGCGCCCGGCTTCGTCGATGCTCGGAGGTTCGGTCACGTACCGGGGTACGCGCCCTCCACCACCTTCGCTTCACTCCTCGCCGGCCACGCCCCGGAGACCCCGGAGAAGCACTTGTTTGGTGCTAACAGCCGAGTCTCGGGGGCTATCTCGCTTCGCTCCGCCCTTCGGGCGGTTGGGATGACCTGGCGGCGTCTCGCGGGCCCCGTTGCCTGGCTCGAGATCGAAGTGGCGCGGATTCGCGTGGGCAGCCCCAGGCAGTCAACGCGGACTCCCGCCACAGGACGTCCCCTTACCGGAAGACGTTCCCCCGGATCGCTGACCATCGACTGTGCCGCGGCTATGGCCGCCAATCGATCGAGCAGCCGAAGGGCTCGGTCTCGGATCTATCGGGCACCCCGTCGCCTGGTACTGCTTCGAGTGGCTTGCGATGTCATAACCCGTAGGCGAGACGTAGGTGCTCTCCAAACGGGTCACTCAATGGTCGGCCGAAAAATCCCTCCTCGACGCAGTACCCAAAGTACGCCCGACTGGATTCGAACCTGCGATTTTCGGTTGGTCGTTTATCCGTCGCAACAGCGAAAGGTCATTGGAACGAAAAGACTTGGCGCAGTCGAACTTGCAGAACATCTACACTGCTGCCTCAGCGGCGTCGCCCGGCGGAGTTGCGACCGACAATCCCAACACGCGAGAAGTGAGGTGGCGCATGAAGACGACCCAGGAGGCGACTGATCCCGCGCGGCGCTCGCCGGAACAGCAGGTCGCAGACATACTTCCGATTGAGGCCGAGCCCGACGTGGCTCGCGCGACCCTCGACGAGGTCCCATTCTGGTTTCACACCTTTGCGCTCAATCGCGCCGAGGGCATTTATACCCCCGGCGTTGCCGTCGATCACCGATATCGCCTGCCGTCTCTGCCGGCTGATTGCACCGGCCTCAGCATCCTCGATGTCGGCACCTTCGACGGCTTCTATGCGTTCGTCGCCGAGAGGCGAGGCGCTGATCGGGTGCTGGCGATCGACAACGAGCAGTACATCGCGTGGGTTAAGGCCCGCTGGGGCTGCGAGCTCGAAGGCGGAGAAGGCTTTCATGCGATCGCCGGACTTCTCAAGTCGATCGCCGAGTATCGGCGGCTCGATGCGTTCGAGCTCGACCAGCTCGAGGAACGCTTCGACCTCATCTACTGCTTCGGGATCCTCCATCGGGTGGACGACCCGCACGGGCTGCTTCGGCGGCTGCGCGACCGCCTCAATCCCGGGGGGCGTGTCCTGCTCGAAACTCATGGAGTTCCCGGGGACCATGGCGCATCGCTGGGGGTGCTGCGAGTCCCCGACCCGGGTGAGATCTACCCCGGGGACGAGTACGTCTTCTGGGAGTTCACCAGCGGCGCCATCGCCCGACTCGGCCGCTACGCCGGATTTGGCAATTTCGAAGTCGACGACATGCCGGTGATCGATGGCCACCCCCGGATAATCGGTTCGCTTACTGCCGACTAGCCTCGATTCCCCTGTAAGCGTCCGGCAGGTGCGATTTCCGAAGTTGAAGTGAGTCAAGCGGATGTTTGAATCCTCACCGTCCGACCGAACCACCCGGTGGGCGGTGGAGTCGGAGGCGATCTTGCCGAAGAGCTCGGTGATCTCCACCGTGCCATGGGCACGGGAATCCTCCCCACTACCGGGAACGTCGGCCGGGCCGGCGGCAGTCCCGGGTCCCGCCGGCGAGCCGGCCTACTTGCCGAGCCGGCGGGCGAGGGCTACCAGCAGGTGGACCCCGAAGCCGGTCGGGCCCTTGCCCCAGTACTCGCGGCCGGTGTCCCAGGCGGTGCCGGCAATGTCGATGTGGGCCCAGGGCTTGCCTTCGGTGAACTCTTCGAGGAATGAGCCGGCGTAGATCGTGCCGGCCTTTCGCTCGGCCGCGGCGTTGACCAGGTCGGTGATCGAGCCCTTGGTCAGCTGCTTGTACTCATCATGGAGCGGCAGGCGCCAGACCAGCTCGCCGCTCGAATCGCCGGCCGCTGTGACCTGCTCCGCGAGGCCGTCGTCATTCGAGACGAGGGCCGCGTAGGTCGAACCGAGGCCGATCACCACGGCGCCGGTGAGCGTCGCGAGGTCGACCATCCGGTCGGCTCCCTCGCGGGCACAGTGAACCAGGGCGTCGGCCAGGATCAGGCGGCCCTCGGCGTCAGTGTTGGTCACCTCGACCGTCTTGCCGTTGAGCTGGGTGATGATGTCGCCCGGTTTGAGCGCGGTGCCGGACGGCATGTTCTCGGTCGCGGGCAGGACCGCGATCAGGTCGATTTCGAGGCCGAGCCCGGCGATCGCGGCGACCGCTTCGAGCACCGCGGCCCCGCCCGACATGTCCATCTTCATCTCGTGCATGCCGGCCGAGGGCTTGATCGAGATGCCGCCGGTGTCGAAGGTCACCGATTTGCCGACCAGGCCGAGGGTCTCACCGGGGCCTCCGCCCCGATATCGCACGGTTATCAGCCGGGGCTCGACGTCATCCCCGCCCCTGGCCACGGCCTCGAGGCCGCCCATCCCGGCAGCGGCGATGCCTTTGCGGTCGAGAGTCTCGACGGTCACCGTCTCGTGGGCGGCGGCGATCTCCTCGGCCCGGTCGGCGAGGTAGGAAGGCGTGGCGACGTTGGCCGGAAGGCTCTGAAGGTAGCGAGCCCGGTTGCCCGCGTTGCCCACCGCTTCGCCGATCCGGACCGCCTCGCCGACGTCCGCGGCGCTGCTGATCTCGACCGACTTGAGCTCGGGCGGGGCCGCCTTCCCGTCGGACCCGGTCTTGAACCGGTCGAACTGAAACGAGGCGAACGTCGCCCCTTCGATCAGGGCCGCGGCGATCGCTCCCGGGTCCTCTACTTCGGGCAGCACCCAGGCCAGGGCTTCGCCTCTTGCCGCCTTCAGCGCACCGTGCGAAAGGGCTCCGGCGACCCGGGCCCGCTCCGCGGTGAACTGCTCGCGGTCCCCGAGGCCGATGATCGACACCCGCTCCGGCTGGCCCGGGTAGACCGTGACCGCAGACTTGAACTCACCGTCGGCATCATCGGTGCCGGCGGTGCTGCCCAGCGGTTCACTCAGGCTCTCACCTTCAAACAGGCCGACCGCGACCAGGTCGGCATCGAGCTCGGACAGGGCAACGTCGGTCAGATAGGCCTTCATGGCGGTCAGTCTAGATATCCGACCTCCGGTAACCGGCTCGCCCCACACGGGTCTCCGGCCCGGTGGGCCGAGGGCGGGGGAGGGCTTCGGGCAGGGGGTCGGTATCGTCTCCTTGCAGTCGAATACTCGAACTTCCGTTCCACGAAAGGCGGCAGATGCCCCGCACAGTGATCATTTCCACCGCCCGCACACCGTTCGGCAAGATGGGTGGCGGCCTCGCACCGGTCGACGCGACCGACCTCGGCGGCACCGCCATAGCCGCCGCTCTGGAGCGGGCCGACGTTTCTCCCGACCAGGTCGAGCAGGTCAGCTTCGGCCAGGTGATCCAGGCAGGCCAGGGGCAGATTCCCTCCCGCCAGGCCCAGATCAAGGGCGGCATCCCCAAAGAAGTCCCTTCGGAGACCGTGAACAAGGTCTGTGCATCGGGAATGAAGGCGGTCGGCCTGATCGATCAGGCGATCCGCGCCGGTGACATCGAGGTCGGCGTGGCCGGCGGCATGGAGTCGATGAGCAACGCGCCGTACCTGTTGCCGGGTGCCCGTTTCGGTTACCGGATGGGTGACGTCCAGTCAATCGACTCGATGACCCACGACGGCCTGACCAACCCGTTCACCGATCAGCAGATGATCAACGAAGCCAGCCTGGTCTCGAACGAACTCGGTGTAGAGCGTGAGGACATGGACCGCTTTGCCGCCCGCTCGCATCAGCTTGCCGACAAGGCCCGGTCGTCCGGGGTCTTCGAGGAGGAGATCGTCCCGGTCACGGTCAAGGGCCGCAAAGGCGACACCGTGGTCGACGCCGACGAGGCGATCCGGCCCGAGGCCACGGCCGAGAGCCTTGCGAAGCTGCGGGCTGTCGGTGGCGAGGACGCAACCCACACCGCCGGCAACGCGCCCGGAGTCAACGACGGCGCAGGCGCGGTCGTCCTCGCCTCCGAGGCCTGGGCCAAAGAGAACGGCAAGGAGATCCTCGGCACGATCGTGGGCTACGGCCAGATCGGTGATGATTACGCCTACCTGGCAAGGACCCCGGCCCTCGCCGCGAAGGCCGGCCTGGAGAAAATGGGCAAGACGGCCGACGAAGTGGATGTCTGGGAGATCAACGAGGCGTTTGCCTCGGTCTCGCTGAACACGGTCGAGATGCTGGGCATCGACGAGGAGAAGGTCAACGTCAACGGCGGCGCGATCGCTCTGGGCCACCCGATCGGGGCTTCCGGGGCGCGGCTGGTCGGAACTCTGGTCCGGGAGCTGAAGCGCAGCGGCGGCGGCGGGCTCGGCTGTGCCGCGATCTGCTCCGGTGGCGGCCAGGGCGACGCGATCCTGATCGAGGTCTAGGAACAGGCAACCGGAATCGCTTCGCCTCGCTGTGCGATTCCGGTTTCGAAGCCTCGCTGCCCTGGTGGGCGTTTCTGCTGCCAACTGACTGCTTGAAGCCTGCCTACCACGAGCGGGACGCGTTGGGCGGGCTGTAGCCTTCCGCGGGTGAGCGACCCGGACCGGAAAGAACCGGTGGAAGCGGCCTTCTTCGACCTCGACAAGACCCTGATGGCGGGGTCGAGCGGCATGCAGTTCGCCCGGATCGCCCGTCGCCGGGGGATCGTCTCCCGGCGGCAGGCCCTGAAGTGGGGCCGGGACCACCTGCGCTACCGGATAAAGGGAGCTACCGACGAGGAGACGGCTCAGGTTCTTCGCGTGGCCCGTGAATCGATTGACGGCGTTTCCGCGACCGGGATAACCCGGATGTGGCCCGAGGTGCTGGCCGGGATCCTGCCCCGGATATACCCCGAGGTGCTGGCCGAGGTCTATCGCCACCAGGACGCCGGCCGGAAGACATTCATCGTCAGCGCGGCGGGCGCGGACATGGTGGACTCGCTGGCCCGCGTGCTCGGGATGGACGGCGGGATCGGCACCAGATACCTGGTCAACGGTGAAGGCGTCTACACCGGCGAGCTCGACGGTCCGTTCGTCTATGGCCCCGGGAAGGTGGGCGCGATCGAGGGCCTGGCCGCTGAATTCGACCTCAGCCTCGAAGATTCCTGGGCCTACTCGGACTCGATCTCGGATCTGCCGATGCTGGCCGCGGTCGGCAACCCGGTCGCGGTCAACCCCGATCCGCCCCTTCTGGCCGAAGCGAAAGAGCATGGCTGGCAGGTGATGCGTTTCGACCGGCTGGGCCGCAACTTGGCCGTAGCCGGCACGGTCAGCGCGGCGATCGCGCTGGGCGGTCTCGGCAGCTACCTCTCCCGGCGGCGCTGAACCGCCGGGGTCCGCAGAGCGGGCGGCCCCGTCCCATGCCCTACTATCGGGCTCAGGTCATGGAGCCAAATTCGACAACCTCGGCCGGTCCGGCGAGCAGCGATTCGGCCGAACGCGCGGCCGAGACCGCCGACCGGGAGTTCACGACCATGTCGGGCGTCCCGATCCGTGCCCGCTACGGCCCCGAGGATCTCCGCGGAGATCCCGCGATCAAGATCGGCGAGCCCGGCAGCTATCCGTTCACGCGCGGGCCCTATGAATCGATGTACCGCGGCCGGAACTGGACGATGCGCCAGTTCGCCGGTTTCGGCACGGTCGAAGAGACCAACGAGCGCTTCCACTACCTGCTCGAGCACGGCCAGACCGGGCTCTCGACCGCGTTCGACATGCCGACCCTCATGGGCTATGACTCGGACCACACCCGTTCCCTGGGCGAGGTCGGCCGGGAGGGAGTCGCGGTGGACACGCTCGTCGACATGGAGGCGCTTTTCGACGGAATCCCGCTGGGAGAGGTCAGCACCTCGATGACGATCAACGCCCCGGCGGCGATCCTGCTGGCCTTCTACGTTCTGGTCGGCGAGCGCCAGGGGGTACCGCCCGAGCGGTTGTCCGGCACGATCCAGACCGACATCCTCAAGGAATACATCGCCCAGAAGGAGTGGTGTTTCCCGGTAGAGCCGGCGATGCGGCTGGTCACCGACATGGTCGAGTACTGCACCGCCGAAATGCCGCGCTGGCACCCGATCTCGATCTCGGGCTACCACATCCGCGAAGCCGGGTCGACCGCCGCCCAGGAGCTCGCCTTCACCCTGAAAGACGGCTTCACCTACGTCGAGCGGGCGATCGAACGCGGCATCGACGTCGACGCGTTCGCCCCGCGCCTCTCCTTCTTCTTCAATGCCCACATCGATTTCTTCGAGGAGATCGCCAAGTACCGGGCGGCCCGCCGGATCTGGGCGCGCGAGCTCAAGGAGACCTACGGCGCGAAGAAGCCGGAGTCGATGCGGATGCGCTTCCACACCCAGACCGCCGGCGTATCGCTGACCGCGCAACAGCCGCTGAACAACATCGTGCGGACCGCGATCGAGGCCCTGGCCGGGGTCCTGGGCGGAACCCAGTCGCTTCACACCAATTCGTTCGATGAAGCGCTCGCTCTGCCGACCGAGGAGGCGGTCCGGGTGGCGCTCAGGACCCAGCAGATCATCAGCCACGAGACCGGGGTGACCAACACGGCCGACCCGCTCGGTGGCTCGTACTTCGTCGAGAGCCTGACCGATGAGCTGGAGGCCGAGGCCTACCGCTACTTCGAGCGGATCGATGAGCTGGGCGGCATGGTCGAAGCCGTCCGGCGCAACTTCCCCCAGCGCGAGATCGCCGAATCCGCGTTCGAATTCCAGAGCCAGCTCGACGACGAGCAGTTCACCGTCGTCGGGGTCAACCGGTACCAGAGCGAGGAAGAGGAGGTTCCGCTCCACCGGGTGGACCCGGCGCTCGAGAAGAAGCAGGTCGACCGGCTGGCGGAGACCCGTGCCGGGCGCGACTCGGCCGCGGTCGAGACCGCTCTGGCTGCGTTGAAGCAGGCAGCCGGCAGCGATGACCGCAACCTGATGTATCCGATTCTCGACGCGGCCCGGGCCCAGGTGACCGAGGGCGAGATGATCTCGGCGCTGCAGGAAGTATTCGGCACCTACACCGAGACGCCGGTCTTCTGAGATGACCACGGTCGCCGAGCCCGGTAAAGGGCGCAGGATCAGGGTGGTGGTTGCCAAACCCGGCCTCGACGGCCACGACCGCGGCGCCAAGATCATCGCCCGGGCCCTGCGCGACGCGGGCATGGAGGTGATCTACACAGGGCTTCACCAGACCCCGGAACAGATCGCCGAGACCGCACTCCAGGAGGACGCTGACGCGATCGGTGTCTCGATCCTCTCCGGGGCCCACATGACGCTGGTCCCGAAGATTGTTGAGCTGCTCGGGGAGCAGGGGATCGATGACGTGCTGCTGACCGTGGGCGGCACGATCCCGGCCGATGACATCGCCGAGCTGAAAGAGCTTGGAGTAGAGGGTGTTTTCACCCCCGGGACGGGCGTCGAGGAGATCGTCGGGTTCATCCGTACCGGGGTCGAAAGCCGCCGGCGCGACGGGGACTGAGACACCTCTGGTCGAGGGCCGTGTCACCCCGGCAATAAGATCGCTACTTACGGTGCAGCCGGTAGAAACTGTGCAGCCGGCCGAAAACCGGAATCCATGACCCAGAGCAGAGGCGAATTCAGATGATCAGAGGCAAGGCCGCGACAACTTTCGACAAGGCGATGGACCTGACCGTTGTTCCGGGCTTCAGCGCTATCGGTAGCGGGCTGCGGAAGAGGATGTTCGAGTGGCGGCCTCCCCGCGTGGAAGGCCGGTCCGTGATGGTCACCGGGGCCAACGCGGGACTTGGCAAGGCGGCCTGTCTGGATCTGGTCAGAGGCGGGGCGGTCGTACACATGGTCTGCCGCAACCGGGAGAAAGGCGAGCAGGCGCAGGCCGAGATCAAGGCCGAGACCGGAGTCGAGCCGGAGCTCCACATCTGTGACCTCTCCGATCTCGATTCGGTCCGTGACTTCGCGGCCGGATTCATCGAGAGCGGCGCCGAGCTCGATGTCCTGATCAACAACGCCGGAGTTATGCCACCGGAGCGGCGGCACACCGAGGCCGGCTTCGAGGTGGCGTTCGCGACCAACGTCCTTGGCCCTTTTCTGCTGACCGAGCTGCTGATGCCGCTGCTGAAAGGCGGCGCCGACGGCGGGGACGATGGCTCCGGGCGGGACCGAATTCCGGCCCGCGTCGTGATGATGTCTTCGGGCGGCATGTACTCGAGCGGCTTCAGTCTCGAAGACCCGCAACTCGAAAAGAGCGACTACAAACCGACCGCCTTCTATGCCCACACGAAACGCGCCGAAGTCATGCTGGCCGATGAGTGGCAATCGCGGGCCGGGGCGGGGGGGCCGGTCTTCTGCTCGATGCACCCCGGATGGGCCGTGACCCCCGGCATGAGTGCAGCGTTGCCCGGGTTTCACCGGGTCGCCGGCCCGATCCTGCGCGACGCCGCGGGTGGTGCCGACACCGCCGTATGGCTGGCCGGGGCCACGGCCGAAGAGGCCCCGGGCGGCGAGTTCTACCAAGACCGCCGGCCCCGGCCAAAGCACCGGATGCCCACGACCAGGGACAGCTCGGAGGATCGGAAAAGGCTCTACGAACTGTGTGCGGAGCGCACCGGGGCGGGGTCTGGCTGACCGGTCCGGGCGCTCCCGATTGACTCGTCAGTCAATCTCCGCTTCAGGTCGCTAAGATTGCTCGTCGCATCCGTTTTTTGGCTCGCCAGGTTGATTACGGTCGGGCCCTTCAGAAACACGCCCTAAGGAGGCTCAGTTGAAGATCTGCGTCCTGGTGAAAGAGGTGCCAGACGCCGCGGTACAAAAACGCATCGATACCGACACCATGCGGCTCGATCGTAGCGGCGAGAACAACCTCAATCCCTTTGATACCCACGCCATCGAGGCGGCCATGCAGCTCAAGGAGGGGGGCGAGCTTCAGGTTGACGAAGTAGTCGCCGTCACCATGGGCCCCGGCTCCGCCCAGCGCGCCCTGCAGAAGGCCGTCGCCCTCGGCGCCGACCGATCGGTTCATCTGTCCGATGATGCCCTGGCCGGTTCCGACGTATGTGCCACCGGACTCGCCCTGGCCAAGGTGCTCGAGTCCGAGAGCCCGGACGTCGTCCTGCTCGGTCAGCAGTCCGACGACGGCGAGTGCTACACGATCGGAGCGGTCGTGGCAGACC
>JBGUDX010000009.1:0-17361 GCA_041821645.1 Acidobacteriota bacterium | reverse complement strand
CCTCCGGAATCACCGAGCAGGTGATCGCCGCCTACAACGAGGCCGGGTTCGACGACGATGCCCTGGCCGCGCGCCTGCAGTCCGAGGGCAAGGATTCGTTCGCCAAGTCCTGGCACGACCTCACCGACTCGATCTCCCGGCAACTTCAGGCAGCCTGAGCGGGTCCCGCCTGTGCGGCCGACCCGGCCGTTTCGCGGCCCGGGCCGCGGTTTCGGCCGGGAATTCCGCCTCGGTATACTGGCTTATTCGCCCGTGCCCGACAGACCGGAGGTCAGATCCCTCGGTGAACCTGCCGAACAAAGGGATCGGGCAACCGGCATCGGGCCGTCCCGATTTCGCCCGATTTCGCCCGTAATGTCAGAGATATCAGCAAACCGCCGACCAATAACCGATACTGAGGAAACAACCGAGGTTTGAGGTAGAAGAGGAACTTTGTTCGAGAGATTCACAGAGCGCGCCCGACAGGTAGTCGTCCTGGCCCAGGAAGAGGCGCGCACGCTCAAGCACAACTACATCGGCACCGAGCACATCCTGCTCGGGCTGCTGCGTGAGGAAGAGGGCCTGGCGGCCAGAGTTCTCGAGTCGCTCGACATCACGGTCGAGCGGGTGCGCGCCCAGGTAGTCAGGATCGTCGGCTCGGGTGAAGAAGTGACCTCCGGCCAGATCCCGTTCACGCCGAGGGCCAAGAAAGTTCTCGAGCTGGCCCTGCGTGAGGCGCTCAGCCTCGGCCACAACTACATCGGAACCGAGCACATCCTGCTCGGTCTTGTGCGGGAGAACGAGGGGGTAGCCGCCCGCATTCTGCTCGACTTCGACGCCGATTCCGACAAGATCCGCAACGAGGTGATCCGGATGCTGTCCGGTCCCGGCGGTCGCCGGCCGGGGCAGAGCCCGAGCGGCGCAGGGGGCGGCCAGGCCGAGGCCGGCGGCAAGAAGTCTTCCAAGCTGCTCGACCAGTTCGGGCGCAACCTGACCAAGCTGGCCGAGGACGGCAAGCTCGATCCGGTGGTCGGGCGCGAGATCGAGATCGAGCGCATCATGCAGATCCTCTCCCGGCGGACCAAGAACAATCCGGTTCTGCTCGGTGAGCCCGGCGTCGGCAAGACCGCAGTGGTCGAAGGACTGGCCGCCCGGATCATCAAGGGCGAGGTGCCGGAGATGCTGCGCAACAAGCAGATCTACACGCTCGATCTGGCCGCGCTCGTGGCCGGCTCCAAGTACCGGGGCGAGTTCGAAGAGCGTCTGAAGAAGGTCATGAAAGAGATCGCCCAGCGCGGCGACATCGTGCTGTTCATCGACGAGATCCACAACCTGGTCGGTGCCGGCGCGGCCGAAGGCGCAATCGATGCCGCCTCGATCCTCAAGCCGGCCCTCGCCAGGGGCGAGATCCAGACGATCGGCGCGACCACGCTCGACGAGTACCGCAAATACCTCGAACGCGACTCGGCCCTGGAACGGCGCTTCCAGCAGATCCGGGTGGACCAGCCGACCCCGGAGCAGACGGTCAAGATCCTCGAAGGGCTGCGCGAGCGCTACGAACAGCACCACAAGGTCGATATCTCCGACGACGCCCTCGAAGCCGCGGCCGAACTGGCCGACCGGTACATCTCGGACCGCTTCCTGCCCGACAAGGCGATCGACCTGATCGACGAGGCCGCCTCGCGCATGCGGATCAAGTCGATGACGGCCCCGCCGGTCTACCGCGATCTCGAAGAGGAGATCGAAACGGCCCGTCGCGAAAAGGAGGCCGCGATCGAGGCCCAGGAGTTCGAGAAGGCCGCAAACCTGCGCGACACCGAGCGCCAGCTGACCACCCGCAAGCGCCAGCTCGAAGAGGAGTGGGCCGAGGGCGAGGACGGTGAACGTCCGGTGCTGGGTGAAGAAGAGATCGCCGACATCGTCTCGATGTGGACCGGCATCCCGGTCTTCAAGCTGACCGAAGCCGAGACCAAGAAGCTGATCAACATGGAAGGCGAGCTGCACAAGCGGGTCGTCGGCCAGGAGGCCGCGATCGAAGCGGTTTCCAAGGCGATCCGCCGCTCGCGTGCCGGGATCAAGGATCCCAAGCGTCCGGCCGGCTCGTTCGTCTTCCTCGGGCCTTCCGGCGTCGGCAAGACCGAGCTGGCGCGCACCCTGGCCGAGTTCCTGTTCGGCGACGAGGAATCGATGGTCCGGATCGACATGTCCGAGTACATGGAAAAGCACGCGGTCAGCCGTCTGGTCGGCTCGCCTCCGGGCTACGTCGGATACGACGAGGGCGGCCAGCTGACCGAAGCGGTCCGCCGCAAGCCCTACTCGGTGCTGCTGCTGGACGAAATCGAGAAGGCCCACCCGGACGTGTTCAACATCCTGCTCCAGATCCTGGAAGACGGGCGGTTGACCGATGCCCAGGGCCGCACCGTCGACTTCCGCAACGCGATCATCATCATGACCTCGAACATCGGGGCCAGCGAGATCGCCCGCAACCAGGGTGTCGGCTTCACCGTCTCCGACGAGACCGGGATCTCCTACGAAGACATGAAGGGCCGCATAACCAGCGAGCTGAAGAAGGTATTCCGCCCGGAGTTCCTCAACCGGATCGATGAAGTCATCGTCTTCCACAAGCTGACCCGCGAAGAGGTCCGCGAGATCATCGACCTGCTTCTGGGCCGGGTCCGCAACCAGATCGCCGAGCACGAACTGATGCTGGAACTCGACAACGAGGTCAAGGACTACCTGGTTGACAAGGGCTGGGATCCCTCGATGGGCGCCCGTCCGCTGCGCCGGGCGATCCAGCGGTACATAGAAGACCCGCTCGCCGACGAGGTGCTGAAGGCCGGCGGCGGCGACTCGGTCGCCGGTTCACTGGTCACGGTCAAGCGCGACCCCGACGGGGATGACGACCATCCGTTCGAGATGAAGGTCACCAAGCCGCGCAAGAAGCCGAAGACCAAGAAGAAGGAACCGGAAAAGGTCGGCGTCGGCGCTCCATCGGAGGGCAGCGGCACAACGCCCAAGCCTGACGAGCCGCCCTCGGGCGGCGACACCGCCACCGGATCAGCGACCGAGTAGCGCCGAACCGCCGGCGACTTCGTCCGTCGCTCGCTCCTTCGACTACCTGCCGACGAAGTATGGCTGGTGCCAGGTGCGCTCTTTGCGGCGGATCTCGATGTTGTTCAGGTACTCCTGAATCGACGGGACCCACCACCGGCCCGAGTACCAGGCACCGAGGCTGCCCTCGATGTCACCGGCCCGGTACCGCTTACCGCCTTCCTCACGCAGCAGCCAGGTCTGTTTACCGTCGTAGTAGGAGCGGATTATCGCCCCGAAATAATCGGCGTTGAAGGCCGTGTAGTAGCGGGCGATCCTGCACTTGCCCCAGCAGTGGTAGGGACGGCGCACCTGGTAGAGCCCGAACGAGTCGCCCTCGTCGCCCCTGGTTGACATCAGCCACCAGGATTCGACCGTGGCCACCGCCCGCATCAGGTTGGTGTTTATGCCCCACTTGCGCGAAGCCCACTGGATGATCTCGTCGGTGGTTCCGCGAAAGCGGCCGTTCACGTAGCCGGCGTAAGGCATCTCGCTGCGCTTGCGCCAACCATTCAGCAACTTCTTGCCGGGCACCCGGCGATTCCTGGCCCGGTTCTCCGGCCTCGGCTCGAAGCCCGTCCGGTTGACCAGCTTGGCCGCGGCCTTCGAGGTCCGCGGGCCCCAGTTGACGCCCTTGGTCTTCTGGATCCCGGCTTGGGCCGCGGCCGGGGAAATCAGGACCGCCAGGGCGATCGAAGCGATGAGGAGAGACGATTTCACTCCGCAAAGTGTGCCAGAGCCGCATCACGGACTCCCGTTTCGCACGGTTCGTGCCAGGAACGGGCCAGGTCGCCGGGTTCGGTGGTCCGGACGAGGCGCTGCGTTACGGCTCAGCCGCGCTCGGCGATGACCGCTTCGGCGGCTTCCTGGGCCGCCTCGATCTGACCGGCGACCAGGTCGAGGCCGTTGTCCCAGAATGAGGGGTCGGCCAGGTCGACCCCGACCAGCTTTCCCAGCTCTACCGGGGAGCGGGACCCACCGGCCGAGAGCATCTCCAGGTATCCCGGCACGATCTCGTCGCCACGCTCTTCGTAGAGCCGGTAAACCGACAGGGCCAGCAGCTGGCCATACGAGTAGGCGTAGACGTAGCCGGGCGAGCCGATGAAGTGGGGGACATACGACCACCACGTGCGGTAGCCGTCGGTCATCTCGACCGAGTCGCCGAGCAGCTCCTCCTGGCTTTCGGCCCAGAGTTCGTTGAACCGCTCGACCGCAAGCTCGCCTTCGGTACGGCGGGCCGTGTGGACCCGGTCTTCGAACTGGTTCATCGCGATCTGGCGGAAGACCGTGGCGATCTGGCCCTCTACCGCCTCAGACAGCAGCCCGAGTCGAGAGGCCGGGTCGTCTTCCGCGGCGAGCAGCCGGCCGAAGACCAGCTCTTCGGCAAAGACCGACGCGGTCTCGGCCACGGTCAGAGGGGTGTCCTGGTGGAAGATGCCCTGCCCGCCCGCCAGGGTCTGGTGCAGGCCGTGGCCGAGCTCGTGGGCAAGGGTAAGCACGTCGCGGCGTCGGTCGGTGTAGTTGAGCATTACGTAGGGGTGCACCGAGGGCACGGTCGAGGCGCTGAACGCTCCACCACGCTTGTCCGGGCCGGGAGGGGCGTCGATCCAGCGCCCTTCGAAGAAGCGCTCGACCACCTCGCCGGCCTGCGGGGCCAGCGAGCTGAAGGCCTCCTGCACGATCTCGCGTCCCTGGTCCCACTCGATCTTCTCGTCGTCGGTGGCGATCGCGGCCATGCGGTCGTAATCGGCGAGCCGATCGACGCCGAGCAGCTTCGCCTTGGTCCGGTACCAGGACCTGGCGAGGTCGTAGCGGCCCCTGACCGCTTCGATCAGGGCCTCGACCGACTCATCCGAGGCTTCGTTCGAGAGGTTGCGGGTGGCCAGCCAGTGTGGGTAGGAGCGCAGCCGGTCCTTGATCGATTTGTCCTGGAGCAGGGTGTTGAACACGTACGCGCGGGTGCGGAGGCCGGGCTCGAGCGCCTCGGTCACCGCCTCGGCGGTGTTCCGCCGGACCTCGCGGTCGGAGTCGTGGAGCCGGGCGAGGGCGATATCGAGCGATACCGGCTCGTCGGCGTAGGGCAGCTCCACCCGGAGGGCCGAGGTCAGCTCGTCAAACAGGCGGTTCCAGGCGCCTCCTCCGGTGACCGCCAGCTCGGTCGCGATCTTCTCCTCCGGGGCGCTCAGCAGGTGGTCGCGGTAGCGGCGTTCGTTGCGCAGGTGGTGCTCGCAGAACTCGAGCCCTTCGGTGGCCAGCAGCTCTTCGGCCTGGTCGTCGTCGAGCGCGGCCCATTCCAGGTCGAAAAACAGCAGCTTGGTCTGGATCGCCGTCGCCCGTTCCGAGCCCATCTGGAGCAGGGCCCCGTTGGCCGGGTCGGCGGTGTCGGCGGCGAATCTGAGGTGGGCGTAGTTGAGGGCCCGGCCGACGAGGTCCGAGATTTCGGCCAGCCGGTTCATCGCCTCGATCAGGCCCGGTCCGTCGAGATCGGCGACCCCACCTTCGTAGTCGTCGGCGAACGAGCCGGAAAGCCGGCCAGCCCGGTCGAGCAGCTCACCGACCGCTGCTTCGGGGTCGGCCGTGGTCCCTTCGTCGAGCAGGTCGTCGAGCTGCCAGGTCACCTCCTCCAGAGCGCTCATGCGTCCGGGCCCGGATCTGCGGGCTGCGTTTCTTCCTTCAGCTGCCGGCGGACGATCCAGTCGCCGATCAGCGATCCGAGCGGACCGAGCGTCACCACGACCAGGATCGGGAACCACCAGCCCCACCATTTCTGCAGGCTTCCGTAGGCACACAGCCCGATCAGGACCAGGAACAGGAATCCGTGGACCGGACCGAGGACGGCCACCACATCGTGCTGGTCGGCGACCCAGCGCGAGGCCCAGATCAACGGGATCAGGAGCAGCACGTCGATCACCGCCACCCAGGCGATGATGTTGAGGAAGCGCATCTCACGAGGTGATCCGCCGGGGACTTGAGGGGACTGCTGAGCGAGGTTCATTCGGATCCGCAAGCTATCAGGGCTACCCGTCCGGTCAGGGGGCGGTCAGGGCGGGGTGTGATCACCGGCGGCGCCGGCCGGCTATCGGGGCATCCGGCGGCTAGAGCGGGAGTTCGAGGCCGAACCAGACCACGCTCAGGGTGAGTACGAAGGTAAGCCCCATGAGCGCGTGGGCCTTGGGGTACTTCATGTGGAATCCGAGCGAGATGAAGGTGAGGATCATCAGGGTCAGCTTGATGTGAAGCGTGCTGTTGTCCCAGAGGCTGTAGTGGGAGGCCATCAGCATGCCGGTGAGGATCAAGGTACCGAGCGCGACCAGCGAGCCCCAGCCGAAGTTCTGCGCGATCGCCTTCATCCGGGCCGGGTCCGGGTTGCTCCGTTCGACCGGCACGATCGTGGCTGCCAGCATGATCTGCCCGCCGACGAAGAAGGCCATGGCGATCACGTGGATGAACAGGATGACTTCCATGGGCCGGATCCTAGCCTCGTGGTCCGGTTCGCCGGAGGCCGGGCAGGACTACCGGAGGCCGGGCCCGGGTCGCCGGAGGCCGGGCCCGGGTCGCCGGAGGCGCCATTCGGGGGGAGGGAGAGATCTGTCCTGTCCGATCCTTAGCCTGAGGTGATGGCCAGGATCCGATCCCAGCACGTCTGCCAGAGCTGCGGCCACGTGGCGATGGCCTGGACCGGGCGCTGCCCGGAGTGCGGTGAATGGAACACGCTGGTCGAGTCGGCCGTACCGAAGGCCCCGGCATCCGGCTCCGGTGGCAAGGGTAGATCGACCGCCGCGGCGGGAAGGCCGGTCGCCCTGCGGGAAGTGGTCGCGACCGAGACGGCTCGCCACACGACCGGCATAGCCGAACTCGACCGGGTGCTCGGCGGCGGAATCGTCCCCGGCTCGATGATTCTGCTCGGCGGGTCGCCGGGGATCGGCAAGAGCACTCTGACCGGCATGGCGCTCGCCAACCTCGGCGCGGGCGGTGCCGGGACTCTGTACGTGTCCGGTGAGGAATCCCCGGCCCAGGTCAGGTTGCGGGCCGAACGGCTCGGGCCGGAAGCGCTCGCGGTGAAGGTCCTGGCCGAAAGCTCGCTCGAGACGGTCCTGGCCACGATCGAGTCCGAGCGTCCGGCGGTCTGTGTGATCGATTCGATCCAGACCATGCACCGCTCCGACCTGAGCGGTGCGCCCGGGTCGGTCGGCCAGGTCCGGGAGGCCGCGAACGCACTGGCCGAGATGGCCAAGCGCCTCGACGTCGCCGTGATCCTGGTCGGACACGTGAACAAGGAGGGCAGCCTGGCCGGCCCCCGGGTCCTGGAGCACCTGGTCGACTGCGTGCTCCAGTTCGAGGGTGAGCGCGAACGCACCTACCGCACCCTGAGGGCGGTCAAGAACCGGTTCGGGGCGACTTCGGAGGTCGGTGTGTTCGAAATGCGTTCCGGGGGGCTGACCGAGGTCACCGATCCTTCGGCCCGGTTCGTCGAAGAGGCCAACGGAGCCCTGGGGTCGGTCATCCTCGCCTCCATGGAGGGGACCCGTCCGGTCCTTGTGGAGGTCCAGGCCCTGGTATCGCCCAGTGAGCTGGAGATCCCGCGCCGGGTGGTCAACGGCATCGACCGAAACCGGCTGAGCATGATCCTGGCCGTGCTCGCCCGCCATGCCGGGGTCGGACTGGGTACGGCCGACGTCTTCGTGAACGCGGTCGGCGGGGTCCGGATCGACGAACCCGGGGCCGATCTGGCGGTGGCCCTCGCGGTCGCCTCGGCCCACCGCGGCCAGGCGCTGGCCGGACGCGGTGGCGGACCGCTTTCATGTTTCGGCGAGCTCGGCCTCACCGGAGATCTCAGGTACGTGGGCCACGCCGACCGCAGGGTGGGCGAGGCGGTGAAGTTCGGCCTGCAACCGGTGATCGGTCCGCGGGCGGGCGAGGGGATCGAGGGTCTGGCCGGCGCGGTTTCGGTGAGAGAGGCCCTGCGCCTGGCCTTCGCCGGATCGGCCGCGGAGGCGGAAGCCGCCTAGAGAGCCGAGTGCCCGGACCCCGCAACGGGGTGCCCAAAACGACGGCAGACCGCATAGACAAGCCGAATCTGGCATAATACGCTGGATGTCATCTGCAGTCGAAAGTGATCTGACGTACCTGTCAGAACGTCAGGATCCGAGGCTGCTCCGTGCAATTTATGCGGTTGCGCCCGGGACCGCGCTCCGCGAAGGGATCGACAACATCGTCCATGCCCGGACCGGTGGTCTGATCGTGGCCGGCGAGACGGAGGACTTCGCCTTCATGCTGTCGGGCGGGATCAGGCTCGACATCGACTACAGCCCGGCCATGCTCTATCAGGTGGCGAAAATGGATGGCGCGATTCTGATCAACTCGGACGCGACCAAGATCAGCTGGGTCAACGTGCAGATGCTGCCCGACCCGACGATCCACTCGGGCGAGACCGGAACCCGACACCGCACGGCCGAGCGAATCTCGAAGCAGGTCGACGCCCTGGTCATTGCGATCTCGCAGCGACGCGACGTGGTCTCGCTGTACCTCGACGGCATCAAGTACATCCTGCAGGACATCCCGTCGGTCCTGGCCAAGTCGAACCAGGCCCTGGCCGCCCTCGACAAGTACCGGATCCGCCTCGATGAGCTCTCGCAGCGTCTCACCCGGTCGGAGTTCACCGACGGGGTCGTCCTCTACGACGCGCTCTCGGTGCTCCAGCGCTCGGAACTCGTCTCACGCATGGCGCTCGAGGTCGAGCGCTACATCGTCGAGCTGGGCACCGAAGGCAGGCTGATCGAAATGCAGCTCGAGGAGACCATGATCGGAGTCGCCGCCGACCGTTCGGCGCTGATCCGCGACTACTCGGTCGAAGACACCGAAGAGAACCTCCAGTTGGCGGCCGAGCAGATCTCGGCGCTCTCTCATCACGAAGTGCTCGACTTCGGCCGGCTGGCCGAGATTCTCGGCTATGACCGCAAGGTCAACACCCTCGACTTCCAGATCGAGCCGCGCGGCCACCGGCTGCTCGCCGCGATCCCCCGGCTTCCCAAGCTGGTGATCCAGAAAATCATCCTGCAGTTCGGCAGCCTCGACGGAGTCCTGGCCTCATCGGATGAGGAGCTGGCAGCTGTCGATGGAGTCGGGCCGGCACGGGCGAAGGAGATCCGCGAAGGCGTGAGGCGCCTCCAGGAAACCGTCCTCACCGACCGTTTTTTGAACACCTGACGGCCTCGGTGCCGTCACCTACGAAACAAAGGAGCATCTGATTTCCGATTCAGAAGAAGTGAATGACGCTGTTGATGACGAAGAGCTCAGCGCCCCGTACGTCTGTGACTTCGAGGTGGGCGAGAAAGTCGTCTACCCCCATCACGGGGCCGGAATCGTGCTCAAGAAAGAGAGTGCCGAGTTGCTCGGGGAGACCCGCGAGTACCTGACGATCAAGATCCTCCACAACGACCTGACCGTGAAGGTCCCGACCGAGAACGCCGGGGTGGCCGGGCTCCGGAGGGTGATCGACGAGGACGAGATCAAGAAGGTGATCTCGGTGCTTTCGGACGAGGTTTCCGACATGCCCAAGAACTGGAACCGGCGTTTCAAGTTCAACAAGGAAAAGATCAAGACCGGCAACGTCTTCGAGCTGGCCGAGGTGGTTCGCAACCTCGCCCTGCGCGAGATGGAGAAGGGGCTCTCCACCGGCGAGAAGCAGATGTACACCAGGGCCAAGAAAATCCTCGCCTCGGAGTTCATGTACGCGCTGGACACCGACGAAGAAGGCGCCGAGCAGTACCTCGACGGCCTGCTCGAAGAGCGCTTCGAAGCTTCGGTCGCGGCCGCCGGAGCCGTTTGACCAGGTGTCCGGCGGTCCCCCTGAATGACCCCGGACGTCACCGCGTTGATCGTGGCCGCCGGATCCGGGCTGAGGCTCGGGTCCGACGGCCCGAAAGCGCTGGTCAGCCTGGCCGGGCGACCGCTGTTCGAGTGGTCGCTCGAGGCCTGTCACGAAGCCGCCAGGATCGGACCGGTCGTGATAACCGTGCCGCCGGGTCACGAACACGGCTTCGAGGGGGAGGACCGGATCCTGGTCGGCGGCGGGGCGACCCGGGCGCTTTCGGTCGCGGCCGGACTGGAGGCGGTCGAGACCGAGCTCGTGCTGGTTCACGATGCGGCCCGTCCGTTGGTCACCTCGGCGTTGATCGATGAGTCGATCTCTGCGCTCGAGGGTTCGCCCGGGCTTGATGCGGTGATCGTCGCGGCGCAAATGACCGACACGGTCAAGCGGGTCGATCGCGACGGACGGATCGAGCAGACCCTGGACCGGACCGTGTTGCGGGCCGCGCAGACCCCTCAGGTGTGCAGGACCGCGGCGCTGCGCGCGGCGATCGAGCGTGGTGACCCCGCCGGCGCGACCGATGACGCATCGCTGATCGAATCGAACGGGGGCTCGGTCGCAGTGATCGGGGGCCCGCCCGGGAACATCAAGGTGACCGTACCCTCCGACCTGGCCCTGGCGGAATTCCTGCTCGGCCGATAGACAATGCTCACCGACTATCACCTCCACCTCCGACCCGATTCGATCGACACGCCTGGCGACCGCTACTTCACCGGCGAGAACATCGACCGCTACCTCGACGCCGCCGCTGCGGCCGGGGTCGGCGAACTGGGTTGCGCCGAGCACATGTACCGCTTCACCGAAGCGCTGGACGTATGGAGCCATCCTTTCTGGGAGGAGTGGGCGCTGGATGACATCGACCTGTACTGCGACGTGGTCGGTGCCAGCGCGATCCGGCTCGGGCTCGAGGCCGATTTCGTGCCGGGCGCCGAGGACCGTCTCGAGCAGCTGATCTCGGGCCGCCCGTTCGAATTCGTGGTCGGTTCGGTCCACTTCATCGGCGACCGCTCGCTCGACACCGAGGAATACACGATCTGGGACGATCGCAGCGATCCGGACGAGATCTGGCGGCGATACTTCGAGACGATCGCCGAGGCGGTGCGCTCGGGACTGTTCGACATCCTCGCCCACCCGGATCTGGTCAAGGTCTGGGGGAGGGCCGGACGCCTGCCGTCCCGCGATCCCCGCTTCTACTACGAGCCGGCGATCGAAGCGATCGCCGATACCGGGATCGCGGTCGAGGTTTCGACCGCGGGCCTGAGGAAGCAGGTCGCCGAGATCTACCCGGCGCCGGCCTTCATGGAGATGTGCGTCGAGGCCGGAGCATCGTTCGCGCTCTCCTCAGATGCCCATGAGCCGGGCCAGGTCGGGTTCGAATACCCGAAGGCACTCGAGTTCCTCGAGCGGCACGGGGTCGCTGAGCTCGCCGTTTTCGAATCGCGCCGGCAGGGCACAGTCCCGATCGGGGAGGCGCTCAAATGCCCCTGAGCGTCGGCATCGGCTACGACAGCCACCGGTTCGGCGAGGACCGGATGCTGATTCTGGGCGGGGTGGAGATTCCGGGGGAAAAGGGCCTGGCCGGCCATTCCGATGCCGACGTCCTGACCCATTCGGTGATCGACGCCGTCCTCGGGGCGGCCGGGCTCGAAGACATCGGCGCGCTGTTTCCCGACAGCGAAGATGCCTGGAAGGACGCCGATTCGCTCGGGCTGCTGCAGACCGTGGTGGGCATGCTGCGTGGGCCGATCCACAACATCGACGTGACCGTGATCTGCGAGCGGCCGAAACTCGGTCCGCACCGGGCGGCGATCGTTCACCGGCTCGCTCAGGTCACCTCGGCGCGGGTCAACGTCAAGGCGACCACAAATGAAGGCATGGGCTGGATCGGCCGGGGAGAGGGGATCGCCTGCATGGCGGTCGCGTCGGTAGACCTTGACTAGCCCCGACGCATCCCCTCGCCCCACCCCGGCGGTTGTCCGGGCTGACGCCGCGGCCGGACAGAGCGCCGATCGGGCCGACCCGGGTACGGTGGTCTGATGTTCGACCCGCGTGAGATCGGAACGAAACTCGGCGACCTCGGTTTTCAGCTCAGGGTTCTGGGTGAAACGGGCATGCTGGGCCCGAGCCGGCCGGACCGCACGATCAGGTCCCTGATCACCATGGCGAAAGCCGGCGCCACGCCGGCGGCGGCGATCAGGATCGCTTCGATCAAGTACTCAGAGCGGACTTTCATCGTCGACGAACTCGGCTCGCTGAGCTTCGGCGAGGTCCACCGGCGCTCCAACGCACTGGCCCGGGGTCTGGCCGGGCTCGGGATCGGCGAGGGTGACGGAGTCGGCATCATGTGCCGTAACCACCGCGGCTTCGTCGAGACCACCCTGGCCCTGTCGAAGCTGGGGGCGACCGGGCTGTTCCTCAACACGATGTTCTCCGGCCCGCAACTGGCCGACGTGATCGAACGTGAGGGCGCGAAGGCCGTGGTCTGCGACGGGGAGTTCGAATCCCTGCTGGAAGGGGTCCCTGAATCGGTCGGCCGGGTGGTCGCTTTCGGAGGGGAGGGAAGCGATGGCCCCACACTCGAATCGCTGATCGCCTCCGGCGATCCCGGCGACCTTGACTGGCCTGAGGGCGAGTCCCGCTTCATCATTCTCACCTCGGGTACAACCGGCGCCCCGAAGGGCGCCCAGCGGTCCGCCACGAACCGGCTCTCCGGGATTGCCGGCCTGTTCAGCCGCATTCCGCATCGCGAAGGCCAGGTGGTCGTCATGGCCTCGCCGCTCTTTCATTCATGGGGACTGGTCAACATGATCATGTCGGTGAGCCTGGGCGCCACGCTGATCCTCGACCGACGTTTCGACCCGGCCGTGACCATGCGACGCATCGACCAGTATTCGGCCGACGTGCTGGTAGCGGTCCCGGTCATGCTCCAGCGCATCCTCGACCTTCCGCTCGATGTTTCAGCCGATTTCAGAGCCGACAACCTGAAGATCGTCACGCTCTCGGGGTCGGCCCTGCCCGGTGGCCAGGCCACCGCCTGGATGGACCGCTACGGGGACAACATCTACAACCTCTACGGCTCGACCGAGGTCGCGTTTGCCACGATCGCCACTCCGGAAGACCTGCGGTCCGATCCGGCCACCTGCGGCCGGCCGCCACGGGGGACCTCGATCCGGTTGCTCGATGAGCTCGGGGAAGAGGTTGCGTCGGGCGAAACCGGGCGGGTGTTCGTGAACAACGGAATGACCTTCGAGGGCTATACCGGCGGCGGCAACAAGGAGATTCGCGACGGCTACGTCTCCAGCGGCGACGTCGGGCACTTCGACGATCGTGGGCTGTTCTTCGTCGATGGCCGCGACGACGAGATGATCGTGTCCGGCGGCGAGAACGTCTTCCCGGCGGAGGTCGAGGATCTGATTGCCTCTCACTCCGAGGTGGTCGAGACCGCGGTGATCGGGGTGGATGACGAGAGTTTCGGCCAGGTGCTCTGGGCCTACGTGGTCCTGCGGGAGCCGGGAGCACTCAGCGAGCAGGACGTGACCGAGTTCGTCAAGTCGAACCTGGCCGCGTTCAAGACGCCCAAGAAGGTCGAGTTCATGCTGGAGCTGCCTCGGAACGCCACGGGCAAGATCCTCAAACGGGCCCTCTCGTAGTAAGTTCTGACTGACGATGGGCGATCAAAGCGCAGCTCCATCAAAGGACGAGGCGGCGGACAAGAACGGCCTGCCGGCTGACCTGCTCCAGGTCAGCGATTCCTCGGCGCGCCTGACCGCCCGGGTCGAGTCGTACGCAAAGGAGCTCAGCGAGAGCGAGAGCCGGGCCAGGACGGCCGAGTTGGCCGCCCGCGAGTCCGAGCTGGAAGCATTGGAGATCGCACGCAGGGCGGTCGCCGGGGCCAAGTCGTCCGAAGCGGAGGCGGAAAAGGCCAACGCGGCCGCCGCGACCGCGGACGAGCGGGTTGAGCAGGCGAAGACGGTCGCCACCCGCGAAACGGCCGAGGCCAGGGAGGAGATCAAGGCCAAGGCCCGCGACACGCTGCGGAAGCTGAGCGCCGAAGCCCGGGAGAAGATCGAGGCGGCCCAGGCGACGAGGGCCGAGGCCGAAGAGAAACTGAGCGAAATCGAGGTAAAGGAGGCCGAGCACCGCGATGCCCAGGCCGCTCTCGAGGCTGAGCTGAAGCAGATCGAGGGAACGCTCAGGGAGGAGCGGGCCGGTCGTGAAGAAGCGCTCAGCAAGGTCGCCGCCGAAGGTGAGGAGCGGCTCGCCGCCCGGACGAAACACCTCGAGGAGACCGCCGAGCGGCTGGCCGTGGAATCCCGCCAGGCGGCCGAACGGGAGGCGCAGGGGCGGATCAACGCCTACGAGGAGCGGGCGCGCAAAGCCCAGGAAAAGGCCGTCCAGGCCGAGGCCCACGCCAACGAGTTCGAGAGCCTGGCCCGCCAGCGGATCGCCGAAATGGAGGCCGACATCGATCGCCGGGTGATGGAGGGCACCGAACAGGTCCGGCTTGAGGCGGCCGAGCGGGTGGATGCCCTGATCGATCGGTTCGGCCGTGAGGCCGAGGAAACGGCCCGTCAGCGGGCCGAGGAGCGACGCCGGGAAGAGGACGAGCGGATTCAGCGCGAAGCCGAACGCCGGGTCGACCTGGCGAAGCAGTCGGCTGATGAAGAAGTCCTGGCCGCTGCCGAACGGGCCCGTCAGGAGGCGCTGTCGGCCGCATCGAGCACCGCCCCCGAGTGGGAGCGCCAGGAGTCGGCACGCGAAGCAGGCGACGATTCCGGCACGACTCCCCGCCGCCGCGGTGGCCCCGGTGCGGGCGGCTACCGCACTTTCTAGCGGTCCGCGGTGGGCTGACAGGCCAGATGCGTGAGATAAGGATCAGGGACACGATGACCGGCGAGCTGCGTCGGCTCGATCAGGACAGGGAGGTCGGGATCTACGCCTGCGGCCCGACCGTCTACAGCCGGATCCATATCGGCAATGCGCGTCCCTACGTGATCTTCTCCCTGCTGGCCAGGTTCCTCAAGAGCGAGGGCTACCGGGCGCGACTGGCGATCAACGTCACCGACATCAACGACAAGATCTACTCGGCCGCTTCGGCGGCCGGAGTCGATTCGGCGGACCTCGCGGCCGAGATGACCGCGGCCTACTTCGAGGACACCGGCCGGCTCGGGCTGGGCCGGCCCGACGCCGAGCCGCTGGCGACCGGGATGATCGGCCCGATCATCGAGCTGATCGAGACTCTTGTCGAAAACGGTCATGCCTATGAATCGGGTGGCGACGTCTATTTCTCGGTTCGCGGGTTCGAGGGGTACGGCAAGCTTTCGCACCGGCCGACCGACGAAATGGAGCAGGGGGAGGACGACGCTGGATCGCTCAAGCGGGACCGGCTCGATTTCGCGCTCTGGAAGGGCCAGAAGGCCGGCGAGGATACCTCGTGGGATTCCCCCTGGGGCCCGGGACGGCCCGGCTGGCACATCGAGTGCTCGGCGATGGCCGAGGCCGAACTCGGTGAACTGCCGTTTGCGATCCACGGCGGCGGATCCGACCTCGTTTTCCCTCATCACGAGAACGAGGTCGCCCAGTCCGAGGCCGCCCGCGGCAGACCGCTGGCAACGATCTGGATGCACAACGGAATGATCGAGACCGACGCTTCCAAGATGTCGAAGTCCGAGGGCAACATCTTCCAGCTCTCCGAGGCGCTAGACCGCTTCGGCCCGGAAGCGGTGGTCTCGTACCTGATCGCCGGGCACTACCGTCAGCCGATCGCCTTCGGTGAAGACCAGCTGAACGAGGCCGTCGCCCGGGTCGACCGGCTGCGGAATTTCTTCCGGAGCCGGGCCGGCGCCGAGGAAGGGGGCGCAGACGGACCGGGACCCGGCGCCGGTTCGGAAGCGTCCGAGGCACTGGAAGCGTTCCGGGATGCCCTGGCCGACGACTTCAACACTCCCCGGGCGATGAGCGTCGCGTTCGATCTGGTGCGCAAGGCAAACCAGCAGGAGGTGCCCGGGGCCGGCGCGGCCGTTCGGGAGATGCTCGACCTGGTCGGCCTCGGCTCGGTCGCCGCTTCCGGGGGCGACGGGCCCGGAAGCGAGGCCCTGGAGTTGCTCGAACAGCGGGAGGCGGCCAGGACGGACCGTGATTTCGACCGGGCCGACGAGATCCGGGACCGGTTGGCCGACCTGGGCTGGGAGGTCAGGGATTCGGCCGACGGGGCCAGCCTGGTTCCACGACCGGGCCGATGAGGCCCGATCCGGCTTCCGATCTGATCTACGGGCGTCGGCCGGTGGCCGAGGCCGAGCGTGGCAGGCGTGATGTCCGTCGTGTCTGGCGAGCCCCGGAGACTACGCCGGAAGCCCTGACCGAACTGGTCGGCAGCCCCGACCACCAGGGCGTCGTAGCCGAGGTCGATCCCTATCCGTACGCGGACGGCGACGCTCTGCTTTCGGTGCCCGACGGTCTCGTCGTGGTGCTCGACCAGGTCCAGGACCCGCGCAACCTCGGGGCGGTCTGCCGCTCGGCCGAGGCGGCCGGTGCCACCGGCGTGGTCATTCCCGATCGACGGGCCGCCACCGTCACCGCGGTCGCCTGCAAGGCCTCGGCCGGCGCGGTCGAGCACCTGAGCGTCGCCCGGGTCAGGAACATCGCGGACTGGCTCGAAGCGGCCAAGGCGGCCGGGTTCTGGGTCTGGGGGGCCGACGGTGAAGCCGAATCGGCTCCCTGGGAAATCGACCTGACCGGGCCGCTGGTCCTGGTTCTGGGTGCCGAAGGGAGCGGGCTCAGGCCTCGCGTGGTTTCCACCTGCGACGGGACCGTGGCCATCCCGCAGCGCGGCAGCGTCGGCTCGCTGAACGTCTCGGTCGCCGCATCGGTTCTGCTGTTCGAGGCCGTGCGGCAGCGCTCCTGATCCGGATTCGGGACTCCTTCGCCTGCAAGCCGTTTTGCAGAAATTTCCGGCAGGGGTTGACAGAACTCTGCCTGCATGTAAACTAATCGACAGATAAAGGGTGAACCTCAACTTGAGTCTGAGGATTCACCTGTCAATTAGGGCGTCCAGGGGAGGTAAGTGGCGCCACAGGCCTTCTTCAAAAGGAGAATGTGCGGTGGCTACCTCAACCTCAAATGCGACAGAAGCGGCAGTTGGCAATTCCGCTCCCCCGGTGATGCCGGTCAATCCTAACCCTCGACTTGAGCCTGATGACTTGGAGCTCGTGGCACTCTCCAAGCGCGGAAGGACCGATGCGACCGACAAACTGATCCGTCGGTACCACGGTTTCGTCCGGCTGAAGGCCTCCTCGTACTTCCTGGTCGGTGGTGACGCCGATGACCTGATCCAGGAGGGCATGCTGGGGCTGTACAAGGCGATCCGGGACTACCGGACCGACCGCGAGTCGAGCTTTCGCAACTTCGCCGAGCTCTGCATC
>JBGUDX010000008.1:0-17399 GCA_041821645.1 Acidobacteriota bacterium | reverse complement strand
GGGGCGTGATTCATCGGATCAACCCGGAACTGGTCGTGCTGGACGTGACCCACGGGATCGAGCCGGGAGACGTTCAACGGGGCGGACTCGCCCTGGCTTCGTATGTTCCGTTCTCGGTTCCGGCGGTCCATCTGGCGGTGGTCGATCCGGGCGTCGGCACCGAACGCCGGGCGCTGGCCCTGGCGGCGGGCGAGCACTTTCTGGTCGGGCCCGACAACGGGATTCTCTGGCCGGCGGTCGAGCGCCTCGGAGGGATCGACGAAGCGGTCGAGATTTCCGCATCGCCGTTCAGGCTCGAACCGGTCCACCGGACTTTTCACGGCCGCGACATCTTCAGCCCGGTGGCCGCCCAGCTTGCCTCGGGTGTGCCGATTTCGGAAGTCGGCGAAATGGTCGAGACGTCCTCGGTGGTAAGACTCGACCTGCCCCGGCCGCGGCTCGAAGGCGATCTGCTGGTCGCCCACGTGATCGCCACCGATCGGTACGGCAACCTCGCGCTGAACGTGACCGCCGACCTGATCGAACGCTCTTTCCTGGCGGCGGGCGGCAGGGTCGCGATCGAGGCGGCAGGGCCCGCGACCGCCGAAATCGCGGTCGGCGGGACCTTCGGCGACGTGGGCCCGGGAGAACCGTTGCTCTATCCGGACCCCTCGGGCTCGCTCGCGCTTGCGGTCAACCGGGGTGACGCCGCCACCACCTTCGCCCTGGCCCCGGGAGACGAGATCACTCTGTCTCCGCTCGCCTGATGGGAACCCGCTGATGCAGATCGGAAGACCGCACCTACACCTTCGAACGGTCGGTTCGACCAACGCCGAAGCCCGGGAACTGGCCGCGGCCGGGGCCCCGGGCGGCACCCTTGTGACCAGTGAGGAGCAGACCTCCGGTCGCGGGCGGCAGGGCCGCTCCTGGTCGACTCCGGCCGGGGCAGCGCTCGCCTACTCGTTCATCCTGCGTGAGGAGGTCACGCCTCCGAGCACGCTCCCGCTCCAGATCGGAATCGCGGTCTGCGAAGCGGTCGAAGCCCTGGGGGCTGAACGGACCGAATTGAAGTGGCCGAACGACATCTGGATAGACGGCCGGAAGTGTGCCGGCATCCTGGTCGAGTCGAGGCCGCAGGAGGGGTGGGCGGTCGCCGGGATCGGTCTCAACCTTTCGGTCCGGCCGGAACAGTTTCCGCCGGAGCTGAGAGGCAGGGCGACCTCAGTCGGGCACGGGGCCGACCTCGCCTCGGCAACCGTGGCCCTCAACGAAACGGTCGGCCGGCGGCTTGAGAGCCCTTTCGAAGAAACTCTGGCCGAGCTTTCGAGGCGGGACGCGCTGCGCGGCAGGACGATCAGTTGGGGCGAAGGCACCGGCACCGCTTCAGGGTTCGATCGCCAGGGCAACCTCCTGATCGAAAGCCCGGCGGGATGCCTGACGGCCCTGAACGCGGGCGAGGTCCATCTTGAACTCTGAGGACTGGCGCGGACACGGGCAACCGGCCGGAGCGGGGGTGGACCTCGGCCGGAAGGGGGTGGTCTGGCTCGAGGGCAGGGCGATCCAGATCGAGCGCACCGGTGGCGATCGGGCGGTCGCCCGGCTGGCCGGCGGCGACCTCGACGGGCCTCCGCAAGAGCCGGACACCCTCATGACCGACTCCGGCCAGACCGTGATCGCCGCCGCGATCGGCGAGACCACGGGACCCGGCCCGGATGATCTGGAGCCCGGACAACCGTCGACCCTGTTGGCCGGTGGAAGGCGCAGGAAAGACTCGCTGGCGGCGATCGACCGCTGGTACCGGCGCCAGGCGCGGGAACGGATCGAGGCCGAGGTCACGGTCGAGTCTGCCCGGCTCGGCCTGGCCCCGGGAAAGATCTCGATCCGGGACCAGAAGACCCGCTGGGGGTCCTGCTCGACCTCGGGCACGCTCTCGTTCAACTGGCGACTGGTGATCGGCCCGCACGAGGCCCTCCGCTACGTGGTCATCCATGAACTGGTCCACATCGAGCACCACAATCACTCCCGTGCCTTCTGGTCGGCGCTGACCGAGGCGATGCCCGAGTGGAAGCGACCGGCCGCCTGGCTGAAAGCCAACGAGCGGGTCCTGACCGCCTACCGACCGAGGCTCTGACCCGAGAACGGCTAAGCTTGAGCGGTAGGAAAAGGGGGTCAATCGAGAGCAGGCAGGGGATGGCGATGGTCGGGAAACAGGGACTGGCGATGGTATTGGCGACCGCGTTATTCGCCGCGCTCACGTTCGGGGTCGGCTCCGGGTCGGCCGGGCAGGCCGGCGGGCCGGGCACAGACGGCGGAACCGCGAACACCGGTGTCGATTTGCGGCAGGCTCTCGACCGGGTGATGGCGGCCCCCGACGGGCCACCCGGGATCTCGGTCCTGATCAACCGCAATCGAAAGAGCGAGTACCTGCGCCGCGGGCTGGCCGAGGTGAGCGCCGGGACCGCTCCCAGGCGCAAAGACCGCCTGCGAATCGCCAGCGTCGCCAAGGCGTTCAACGGCGCGATCGCGCTGCGCCTGGTGTCCCGCGGGAAGCTGAACCTGAATGACACGATCGGCAAACTGCTGCCCGGGCTCCTGCCGAATGCCCGGAAGGTCACGCTCGGCCAGGCCTTGCATCACACCGGTGGCCTCCCCGATTACATCAGGAGCGATGCGTTCATCAAGCAGTTCATCGATGACCCGACCGCCTACGTGAGCCCGCGCCGGCTGCTGAGCTTCGTAAAGGACGAGAAACTCGAATTCAGGCCCGGTTCCAGGTACGAGTATTCGGACACCGACAACATCGTGGTCGGTCTGATGGCCGAGCGGGCCACCGGCATTCCGTACGAGCGGCTGGTCAAGCGGTGGCTGGGCCGCGAGGTGACCCTCAGGGGCACCAGCCTCCCGAAGACGGTCCGGATGCCGCGGCCGTTTATTCACGGCTACGAAATCGAGCCGGGCGCGGCGCCGGAAGACGCGAGCGAGATCATCAACCCTGCCGCCGCCTGGGCGTCGGGCGGGATCGTCTCCACCCTGCCTGACCTCGGCCGGTTCTTCCGAAGCTACGTCGGCGGAGACCTGTTTGGGCGCAAGGTTACCCGCAGCCAGCGGCGCTGGGTGAAAGGCGGGTCCCAGCCGCCCGGGCCCGGGGTGAACATGGCCGGCCTCGGCCTGTTCCGCTACCGCTCGCGGTGCGGCACGGTCTTCGGACACACCGGTTCGTTCCCCGGCTACCGGGTGTTCGCCGCTTCGTCAGCCGACGGCAGCCGATCGATCGCATACGTGGCCAATGCCCAGATAGTGCCGGGCCAGGGCTCGGCCGAGGTCTCGGCCCTGATCCGCCGCTCCCAGGTAGCGGCGGTCTGCCACGCCCTGCGCTAGTTCACCCGGCGTCGCCGGCCTGCCCGGCGCCGGATGTGTCGGTCGCCGGCGAATCGGGCGTTTCTGCTTCGCGATCCGTTGATTCGCCTGCCGAGTCGTTCCCGTCCGGCGCATCGCCCTTCGGCCCGGCCGTCTTCTGCTGGTCGGGGGAGGCACCGTTGTTGCCGCCGCCCTTTTTCCTTTTCTTCTTGCGGCGTCGCTTCTTGCCGCCCTTGGGGAAATTGCGCAGCAGCTCGCGGGCGACCGCGGAAGGCTTTCTCGCCATGCGCATCCGGGCGCCGCGCAGGACCTCCTCGCCCTCAGGAGTGTGGGCGACCGCGGCCGCCAGCAGCGAGACGGCGAGACGGCGGTCCTGTTTGCGGGCCGACTGGACCAGCCGGCGGGCGTTTTTGCCGTGGGCCCGTCCGGCCGAGTTGACCAGCAGGCCGAGCAGTCGCTTGGTTTCCGGCCAGCGCTGGACCGCGTACTCCTCGTGGAGTTCCCGGGTGTAGGAGGCAAGCCGCCAGACCCAGGCCTGGGCCTGGTCGCGGCGGCCGATCCGCTTGTCGACCAGTGCCTGGAGCAGGACCTTGGTCCCGGCGCGCTTGTCTTCCCGGCTCCAGGTGCCGACGATGTCGATCGCGTCGTCGAAGGCTTCGGGGTCTTTGAGGTTGGCGATCTCGCCGAGCGCCTTGACCCGGAGCTGGGCGTTGCGGTTTCGCTGGACGCAGGTCAGAAGGTAACGGCGGCGGAGGTCCTTGGTCCGGTCGTGCTGGAGCATCGTCTTGGCCCGGCGCCATCCCTGGGTCGTCACCCGGGCACCGGCCAGCGCCGCCCAGACGTGCTGCTCGGCGTAGTCGAGGTTCTCGACCGCGATCCGCCAGATGTCGCGTTCGAGTACCTCGATCCGGCGTTGCGGGTCATCCGAGACAGGGACGATCCGGCGCTCGACCCGGACCTTGCGGCCGCGGCCACGGCGGACCGGCCCGACCACGATCGCGCCGCCCCTGTAAACGTCGCGGTCGAGCAGGCTGTGAAGGGTGACGATCGCTTCGTCGTGGGTGGTGGCCGGGTGGACGAAGTCGATAACCAGGCCGGCCTCCTTGCCCGGAGCCCGTCGGGTCACCCGGCCCACGCGCTGCTGGTAGACCCGTTTCGAGGCGGTCGGGGCGAGATGCATACAGATGGTCGCCCGGGGTGAGTTCCAGCCCTCGGCCAGAAGCATCGCGTTGCAGAGGACGTCCACTTCGCCCCGCTCGAATGCTGCCAGGGTCTCTGTCAGTTCGCGCTTGGGGGTCTCGCCCGAGACCGCCTGGGCGTTGATCCCGATCTCCTGGAATGCGGCGGCGACGTTCTTGGCATGCTGGACGCCAGCCGTGTAGAGCACCCCCGGGGCCTTGCGGAAGCGGGACTTGTAAAGGTCGGCGATCGCCAGGTTGAATGGGGCCTGGTCGAGCAGCTTGGCCAGTTCCTCCTGGTCGAAGTCCTGGTCGACTTCGCCTTTGCGCAGCGGGACCTTGGCGATCGTCCTCACCCCCGGACCGGGCGGAATCCGCAGGCAGCGCAGCGGTGAGATCACACCGCGACGGGCGGCCTGGGCCAGGTCGAAGCGCGAGGTCTGGGTCGGGAACAGGTCGGCCACGTGCCGGGCGATCAGGGCCCCGGTGGCGGTCATGCCGACGAAGATCGGGCCGGTCCAGGCACGGATGCAGGCGCTGGTCTTTTCGCCGAGCGCGGTGTGGGCCTCGTCGCAGATCACCACGGTGTACGCGTTCGAGATTCGCTTTGAGTTACGCACGAACCACTGGTAGGTCTCGACGGTCACCGGGCCGTCGGCCTCGTCGCGACCGTCGAGCAGCGGCGGGCGCAGTCGCTCCCGGTATCCGCGGTCGGAGATCTCGCCGATGAACTGGTCGACAAGGTTGCGGCGGTGGGTCAGGATCAGCACGCCGCCGGTCCGGGTGGCCTCGATGAAACCGACCGCGGCGACCGTCTTGCCGGCTCCGGTCGCGTGTTCGAACCAGAACCGGCGCTCGGCTCCCGGATCGTCCGCTTCGCTCTCGGGGGCGGGCTCTTCGTCCTCGTCGCCCTTGTCCTCGACCCAGTCCACGGGCTCTTCGTCCTCGTCTACCTCTTCATCTACGACCGCCTCGCCGTCGGCCACTTCTTCGTCGACCTCCGCCGCCTCGCCTTCGGCCTCTACGTCTTCTTCGTCCCCTGTCTCTTCTTCGGTGTCCTCTGTCGCAACGCTGCCGGGGTCGGACTCTCCGCCCGGTTCACCTTCCAGTGGATCGGTCGCCTCTTCGTCTTCGTCGTCTCCGGATCCGATCGCTGCCAGGGCATTGTCGTCGGCGGTCGCGGCGACCTGCTGCTCGGCCAGCAACTCGGTCAGGGTGCCGGAAAGCGCGTCGATCTGGTGGGGGTTGAGCTCGGCACCGTCACGCAGGGTGGGCGGTTCCTGGCCGATCAGCCGCTCGAGGCCGAGCAGCAGGGAGAACCTCCGGCGCCACTCGACCGAGGGCTCCTCGGCTCCGGAGTCGATTTCCGCCAGGGCCAGGTCGAGCGCACGGCGGCGGGCCGTGCCCGGGACCAGCGACTCGGGCCCGTCGCCGTTGAGCAGGAGCGGTTCCCGCGCGAACGCTTCGGCGCGTTTGACGTCTGTTGCTGAAGGAACCGCCTCTTTGGCGGGCGTTGCTGTACTTGTGGCCAAATAGCCTTCGCAGGTTGTCCGGACTCCTGAGACCAGGCCCGCCCGGACGGGTTGATGATTGAAGATCTCCGGCGGCGACAGAACATGCCGGCCACCGGCTACCTCCGTGATCCGCGACACGGCGGATCGAATGACTGTATTTAATCACTACTGGCATGTTGCGGTCGTCTCACTCCCGGATCCGGAAATTTTCTGCCCTCGCCCTGTTCGTCTCGGCGGCGATTCTCGGCGCCGGTTGTGGCGGTGGGAACGGGGACGGATCAGGCTCGCCGGCCCCGGACTATGCCAGCGAACTGAAAGGCTCTCCGCCGCCGCTGGCCAACCTCCATCGCCAGTCCGATCAGTTGCTGGGCGGTGGCAAGCCGGCTTTCGAGCAACGTCTGGAGAAGCTGAACGGCTTCCCCTCGGTGGTCAACGTCTGGGCCTCATGGTGCGGGCCGTGCCGGGCCGAGTTCCCCCATTTTCAGCAGGTTGGCGCCGATCTCGGCCGCGAAGTCGCCTTCATGGGGGTTGATTCCGATGACGACTCCGACGCCGCTGCGACCTTTCTCGAATCGAACTCCGTGCCCTATCCGAGCTACTCGGACCCCGACAAGGAGATCGCCACTGCGCTCGGAGCGACCCTGGGGTTCCCGGCGACCGCGTTCTTTGACAGCGAAGGCAGGCAGACGCACATCAGGCACGGCCCGTACGCGACCAGTGCCGAACTCGAGGCCGACGTGAGGCGCTTTGCGATCGACGGCGAGTCGGGCTGAGCGGATGCGGGTGCTGGTGACGCAAACGTGCCGGGGCGCCCGGGTCGTTACGCTCGCAGGGTGGAGAAAGCGGTGTGGAGATAACTGACCCGACACTCGTCTTTTTCCTGATCACGATCGGACTGGTCGGTATCGGGGCCGAGACCCTGACGCCTGGTGGCGTTTTCCCCGGCCTGATCGGGCTGATTTCGCTCACGCTGGGCATCGTCGGCGCGGTCCAGATCGGGGTCTCGCCGGTCGGCGCCGGACTGCTGCTGGTCTCGATAGCCCTGTTCATCGCGGCCGCGGCATTCAACGCCTACCGCCCGCTTTCGATAGCCAGCGTGGTCACGCTGATCGCCGGCGGAATATTTCTCTTTCCCCGTGACGAAGATCCGACCTCGATCGCCGCCGTAGTGATCGGCGGGGCGGCGCTCGGGGCGCTGCTCCTGTTCGTGATCGAGCGCGCGGCCATGGTCAAGGCCTCGCCGGTCCGGTACGGCCCCGAGGAGCTGGTCGGGGTCCGCGGCGAGGTGAGAGCCACTCTCGACCCACATGGCCAGGTCTTCCTCGACGGCACGCTCTGGGACGCCGAGCTGGCCGACGGGGCCGAACCGGTTCGGCCGGGCGGAGAGATCACGGTCGAGCAGGTGAGGGGCCTGACCCTGGTGGTCAGGGAATCTCAGGAAGTAGCGTCCGGAGAAGAATTAGCGTCCGGAGAAGACATGCCAAACAAACAGGAACACGAAGGAGTTGATCGGTGATGGAAGTACTCGGCGTGCTGGTGATCATGCTGGCAATCTTTGCCCTGGTGATCCTGTTCTCTGCGATCAAGATTCTGAGGGAATACGAGCGCGGGGTGATATTCAGGCTGGGCCGTCTGATCGACCAGAAGGGCCCCGGACTGATCCTGCTGATCCCGTTCATCGACCGCATGGTCAAGCTCGACCTGCGCACGGTCACTCTGAATATCCCGCCACAGGAAGTGATCACCCGCGACAACGTGCCGACCTCGGTCAATGCCGTCTGTTACTTCCGGGTGCTCGACGCGAACCGGGCGGTCACCGACGTCGAGAACTACCTGATCGCCACCTCACAGATCTCTCAGACCTCGCTGCGGGCGGTGCTGGGCAAGGCTGAGCTCGACGAAATCCTGGCCGAGCGCGAGCGTCTGAACGCGTCCCTGCAGAAGATCATCGACGAGCAGACCGAGCCCTGGGGGATCAAGGTGAGCACGGTCGAGATCAAGGATGTCGAGATCCCCGAACAGATGCAGCGGGCGATGGCGCGCCAGGCCGAAGCCGAGCGCGAGCGCCGGGCCAAGATCATCAATTCCGAAGGCGAGTACCAGGCGGCCGAGAAGCTGACCCAGGCGGCCGACATCATCAGCCGCAACCCGGCTGCACTGCAGCTGCGCTACCTGCAGACTCTGCTCGAGATCGGCGGCAAACAGAACTCGACCGTCGTCTTCCCGCTGCCGATGGACCTGCTCTCGGCTTTTCAGCAGGGCCTCGAGGCGCTCGCCCCGGCGATCACCGCGGCGAGAGAGCCGAATGACGGTGAGTAGCCCGGCCGCATGAGGCGGGCCGGGGGATGAGTTCCGGGGACCGGAGCCGGCAGGTTTGAGCGGGCCGGAAATCCGGATCGATCAGCTGACCGGGGAACGGGTGCTGATCGCGTCCGGCAGAGCCGCTCGCCCGGATCAGTTCGAGCGGGCTCCCTGGCAGGCCGGGGGCGCCGGCGCATGCCCGTTCTGTGAAGGCCACGAAAGCGACACCCCTCCGGAACTCGACGCCGACCGCCCCGGGCAGGAACGGCCGGACGGCCCGGGCTGGCTCACCCGGACCGTGCCCAACCTCTTCCCGGCGGCGGCGCCCGCGGCCGATGCCGATGCGGCCGAGTCCGGCCCGGCCAGTGCCTTCTCCAGCCCGGCCGACCCCCTTCTGGCCTCCTCGAGAGTTGGTGAGCCCGACATGTTCGTCAGCCGGCCGGCGGTCGGAGCCCATGAGGTGATCGTCAGCGCGCCAGGTCACGTCCGCTCTCTGGGCGAGCTCGGGCCCGACCAGATCGAAGCCACGGTGGCGGCATGGCGGCGGCGCATGCTGGCCCACTCCGAGGCGGCCTGCGTGCAGCTCGTGCTCAACCAGGGCCCGGCGGCGGGAGCCACGATCGAGCACAGCCACGCCCAGCTCGGGGCACTGAACCTGGTCCCGGCGGCGATCGCCCGCGAGCGGGAGCGGTTCAACTCCTACCGTGAGCGCACCGCCGGCGCCAGCCTGCTCGGAGAGATCCTGCGGGAGGAGATCCGTCGCGATGAACGGCTGGTGGCGATCGATGATGAGGTCGCCCTGATATGCCCATGGGCTTCCCGGTTTCCTTACGAGTTGAGGATGATCCCGCGCCGGCCGAACCCGCGCTTCGAAAGCGATACCGGCGGGGCGCAGATGCTCGGCCGGGCCGTCAGGGCGCTCGAGTCCGTTCTCGGAAGCCCCTGCCAGCTGAACCTCTGGACGAGGACCGCCCCACAGGGGGTGGAGCACTTCCACTGGCATCTCGATCTCGCGCCGGCCCTGGAGGCGAGGGCGTCGTTCGAGATGGCGACCGGGATCGACATCAGCAACTCGTCCCCCGAAGCCGCCGCGGCCGAACTCCGCGAGGCGATCGCGTAGGGTCCGCGCCATGGCTATCGACAACCGACCCATTCCCCGATTCGCCGCCGACGCTTCCCAGCACGGCATCCCCCACGGCCGCTTCGCCGAGCGGCTCGCGACAGCCTTCCGGGACGCCTGCGGAGAGATCGAGGACCTTCCCGAGGGCACCGACCTGCCCGGGGAGATCACCTGGTTTCCGGAGCGGGCCTGGAGCGGGCGGGTCTGGATCCCGGCCTCGGCCGAGGGTGAGGCGGTGATCATCGAGGGCGAGGAGCCCGAAACGATCGAGTTCTTCGGCTTCGTCAGCTTCGTGCAGCCGGAAGGCGGCGACCCGGCCGACTTCCGGGCTTCGGCCGACTTCACCGACGTGATCGCCGCGGACAACCCGGACTGGTCGATTGATCTCAGTGACGAGGTGATCGGCCTCTGGCAGGGTGAAAACGGGCGGGCGGCGGACGTCACCCTGGTCTGGGGAAGATCGATGGTCCGCGACGCGTACGCAGCCACGGCCGAACTGGACGGGACCACCGTGGACCAGGACCCGCTGTTCTCGGGCCGTTTCACCCTGATCGCCCCGGACGCTCTCAAGAATTTCGGCGACGACGCCTATCTCGAAATACACATCTGGAACTCGCGAGGGAAACCGCTCGGCAGCGAGAGCCTCTACGACATCGACGTTCCCGAACCCGAACCTGAAGACCAGACGGACTGATTGGAGACGAATGAACATTCAGCGGATCACCGAACTGCGCGAACTGATCGACCGTGAAGCCGATGGGCCGGTGCTCTCGGCGTTCTGCCGGACCGACCCACGGGACCCGGCGAACAAGGGGGAGTCGCCGGGATGGCTCGTCGCCCTGAAGAACGGGCTCCGGGCCGCCGTAGCCTCGGCAGACGGTGGTCACGAGAACGGCGAGACGGCGCGCAAGCTGAGCGGTGAGGCGGAGCGTCGTCTGACCGAGATCTCGGCCTCCGAGCGCGGTCGCAGCGTCGCCCTGTTCCTCAGTTCCGACGGGTCGATCGACGCCCTTCACACCTTTCAGATCCCGGTGCGCGACAACTACGTATGCCTCGACGGTGGCCCGGTGATCTGGCCGATGATGGACGTGCTCGACCGGGGCCGGCGGACCGGCCTGGTGCTGGCCAGCAACGACCGGATCCGGCTGCTCGAGTGGCGCGACGGTCACGTCGAGGAGCTTGAGACCTCGACCTACGATCCCGAACTGGACGACTGGCGCGAATATCGCGGCGCCGCCCGCAACAACCCCGGCCGCGGCCAGCAGAGCGTGACCCACACGAGCGCCTTTGACGACCGGGTCGATGAGTGGCGTGGCAAGTTCGTCAAGGCGGCCGCCAAGGCGATCGCCGAAAGCTCGAGGGACCTGGGGTTCGAACGGCTGCTGATTGCCGCCGACGGCGAGCTCGGTCGCGAGTTCCTCGATGCCCTGCCGGCCGGTGTCCGCGATCTCGTCGCCGAGGTCGTGCCAACCAATCTGATCGACCTGAGCCCGGCCGAAGCGATCCAGCACCTGGATCCGCACCTGCGCGAGGCCTGGCGCCTCCGGGTCAACGGCATAGCCGACCAGGCGATGGAGCGGATGCAGGCCGGGGGCCGGGGGGCCGGCGGCGCCGACGAGACGCTGCTCGCCCTGGCCCAGGGACGGGTCGAGCACCTGCTGGTCGACCCCTATCTGGAAGCCGAGTCCGAATCGCTCTCCGACGGGGGCCGCCAGGCGATCGAACAGGCCGGTGAAGCCTCGGTCCAGGAAGCCCTGGTCGAACTGGCCCTGCGAACCGACGCCCAGGTCAGCTCGGCTTCGGTCGAGGAGGTTCCGGTCCTGGCCGACGCCGGCGGGGTCCTGGCACTGCTTCGTTACTGAGGATTCACTTCGAGGACCCGCGGCCCCGTTGGGGGCCGGATAAAGTCCCTCGCCGGCCCCGATAGCTCAGCTGGATAGAGCGACTCCCTCCTAAGGAGTAGGCCCCAGGTTCGAATCCTGGTCGGGGCGTGGGGCGGTCGCCCGGTGACCCGGCTCGACGCCGGCAGGCCCGGTCTCAACCGAAGATCGTCGAGTAGATCAGGTAGACGTTGAGCACGCTGATGATCGTCGCGATGATGCTGGCGACGACGGTCGTGTGCGGGCGGTTGACCAGCGTGCCCATCAGCTCGGCCTTTCGGGTGACCAGGATCAGCGGGATCAGGGCGAACGGGATGCCGAAAGAGAGGACCACCTGGGAGATGATCAGGGTCTGGGTCGTGGGCAGGCCGAGCGCCAGCACGACCAGGGCCGGGGTCATGGTGACCAGACGCCTCAGATAGAGCGGGACCGACCTCCTGATGAAGCCCTGCATGACCACTTGGCCGGCGTAGGTGCCGACGCTGGACGAGGACAGGCCCGAGGCCAGCAGGGCGACCGCGAAGGCGAGCGCCGCTCCACCACCGACCAGGGTCAGCAGCCCGTCGTACGCGGCCTCGATCGAATCGACCCCGGTGTTGCCGGTCTTGTTGAACAGCGCGACCGCCACGAACAGCATCGAGAGGTTGATCAGGCCGGCCATCCCGAGCCCGAAGATGCAGTCGATCCGGGTGTAGCGCAGCAGTTCCTGGCGCTCCTCTTCGTTGACCGGCACGATCCGCCGCTGGGTCAGCGCCGAGTGCAGGTAGATCACGTGCGGCATGACCGTCGCACCGATGATTCCGATCGCCAGCACGACCGAATCCGAACCGCTGAACCCCGGCACCAGTCCACTGGCTATGCCGGAAGCCGACTGATCGCCGACCGCGATCAGGTCGTAGAGGAAGCCGAGCGCGACCAGCCCGAGCAGGCCGACGATCGCCAGCTCGAACTTGCGGTATCCCCTCTGCTCGAGGGTGAGAATCCCGATCGCGATCACGGCGGTGATCAGGCCGGCCGGGAACAGCGGAATCCCGAACAGCAGGTTCAACCCGATCGCGGCGCCGACGAACTCGGCAAGGTCGGTCGCGATCGCCACGATTTCGGCCTGCACCCAGAGGAAGAAGTTGGTCGTCCGGGGGAAGCTCTCGCGGCAGAGCTCGGGCAGGCTGCGCCCGGAGGCCAGTCCCGCCTTGGCCGACAGGTACTGCACCAGCATGGCCATCAGGTTGGCCATCACGATCACCCAGGTCAGCGTGTAGCCGAACCTGGCGCCCGATTCGAAGTTGGTGGCGAAGTTGCCTGGGTCGATGTAGGCGACGGCGGCGACGAAGGCCGGCCCCATGAGAGCGATCCGCCCCCGGATCCTGCCTCGGGCCTTGATCCGCCCGAGCGGCGAAACCGGCAGGTCGAGTTGGGGCCCCGGGCCCGTGGAAGGGCCGCTGCCCGAATCGGGCGCGCTGGCGCTCATCGTCCGCCGCCCGTCCGCCTCGGCCGGGACGAACCCCGCTTCATGGCTTCCCGACCGGGTTTGAGTGTGGTTGACGCCGGATCATGAAAGAGCAAATATATGGATTCGGGAAAAAGATGATGTGGCACGCCAAAGTTTTCCGGCAACGCGGTCTCACCGCTCACAACATGCGCCGGCCATTTGTCCGGCGGTGCCGGGCCGGGCTGTCGGCGGTGCCGGGCCGGGCTATGATCGACCGGTGGGCGAGTGGGCAGACGAGTTTTTCCGCGACTGGCAGAAGGCCTGGAACACCGGCACCGCCGAGGTCCTCGAATACGTGACCGATGACATCGAGTACTGGGACGTCACCCTGCCGGAACCGATTCACGGCCGCGACGACTACGCCGCGCACTGCGACCGGTTCTTCGCCGCGTTCACCGAACTCGAATGGAGTATGCGCGAGCCGGTGATCCACGAAGGCGACCGAGTGGCCGAGCCCTGGGCATTCACCGGGCTGAACAGCGGCCCGCTCTGGATCGGGCTGCCGGCGTCTGGTGAGCGGATCGAGACGGCCGGAACCGACATCTTCGAATTCCGAGACGGCAGGGTCTGCCGCGAGCACTCCTACTACGACGTGGTCGGCTCTCTGCGCCAGCTCGGGCTGTGGCCGACGATCGGTGGCCGGGGTGAGAGTGCGGCGATGACCTTCGGTGGAGTCGCGGTCAGGGGACGCCGGGCCCTGAAGGACCTGGGGCTGGCCTAGATTCCGATGGTTGCCCTGATCACCGGTGCCTCCAGCGGAATCGGCGAAGCGACCGCCGAGCGGCTCGCGCGAGAGCCCGGGGCCGAGCTGGTGCTGGTGGCCCGTCGCGAAGACCGGCTGCGACAGATCGCCTCACGCCTGCCCTGCCCGGCCACCTGGCTGGCGATCGATCTGACCGCCCCCGATGCCCCCGGCCGGGTGCTGGCTCACCTCCAGGAGCACCACGGGCGGCTCGACCTGCTGGTCAACAACGCCGGGGCCGCCTGGCGGGCCGAGTTCGGGGAAGGGGGCTGGGAGAACGTGAGGCGGACCATGGAGCTCAACTTCGATGCCGTGGTCAGGCTGACCGAGGTGCTGCTGCCACTGCTGCGAGAATCGGCGCCGAGCTCGATCGTCAATCTGGCCAGCACCGCCGGCCGGGTGGCGAGGGGCGGATCGGGCGCCTATTCGGCTTCCAAGTTCGCCCTGATCGGCTGGACCGACGCCCTGCATCTCGAGGAGGCGCCCAACGGAGTCCATGTCGGCTCGGTCCTGCCCGGGTTCATCGAAACCGAAGGCTTCCCCGCCGCGGAGCTCAAGGCCAGATTCGCGACCCGCTGGCTCGTCTCGACTCCCGAGAAGGCGGCCGAGGCCGTCTTCGAGGCCGGGCCGGGCGGAGAGGCCGAGCGTTACGTCCCCCGCCCGTACCGGCTGGTCGCGATTCTGCGCATCCTGCTTCCCGGGCTGACCCGCCGGGTGCTCGGAGGAGGGTCGGCACAGGTGATGACCACCAAGACCGGGGCCGACGCCGCCGACTCCGACGGTCGGTAGACAGGCCCTGGGCCGCCAGAGCGCACTCCCCCCGGAAATGGGCCGGAGGTGGCCCGGCCTCAGTCAGGGCGGTCGGGGTAGATCTCGTCGATCGTGGTCAGCGCGGTGTACGGCGCGTCTGCCGCCGCCGCGATCTTCTCGCCGCCGCCGGCCAGACGATCGACCAGGCTGAGTACGCCGGCGATCTCGAAGCCCTCGTCCCGGATCCGGTCGATCGCCGAGACCGTCGAACCGCCGGTGGTTACCGTGTCCTCGACAACCAGCACCCGGTCACCGGGCTCGGCTCCGCCCTCGACCCAGCGCTGCAGGCCGTGGGCCTTGCGCTCCTTGCGCACGAAAAAGCCGACCAGGTCCCTTCCCTCCGGCACCGCGATCGCGGCACAGGCCAGCGGGATTGCGGCCATGACGGGTCCGCCGACCGCGCCGGCCCCGATCTTTCCGGCGTGGCCGGCGATCAGGACGCCGGCCGTCCTGAGACCCTCAGGTCGCATCACCGTGCGCCGGGCGTCGATGTAATACGACGCCGTGGCCCCGCTTGAAAGGGTGACCTCGCCCAGCACCAGCGAATGCTCTCTCAGCAGTTCGACCAGTTCGGCCCGGGCGGCTTCGAAGTCGCTCATGGCGGTGATCCTACGGGCTGCCCTCGGCGGACCCGGCAGCACCGCTCAGGAGTTCAGGGCGACCAGGGCGATCCCGTTGTTCAACGCGTGCATCCCGATCGGGGCCCAGATCGATCCGGTCTTCTCGTAGACGACTGCGAAGATCACGCCGAGCGCGATCAGCGGCCCGACCGCCGACCAGCCGGTCGAATAGTGGAGTACCCCGAACACGATCCCGGCAGCCAGCGAAGCCGACCAGAGCGGCAGCCGCGTCCTGATCCCCCCGAACAGCATCCCGCGGAAACAGACTTCCTCGGAGATCGGCGCCGCGATCCCGATCAGAAGGATCTGGACCCAGATCGGGCCGAAGTCGCCGGCGATGTCGTCCTGCTCCGGGACGCCGATCACGATCGAATACACGATCAGGAAGACGAGGTAGACGACGATCCCGATGACGACCCACTTGACCGTGTTGCCGATCCTGAACCGGACGAATCCGAGGCGCCGCAGCGCCGCCCGCAGTGGCCCCCCGGCCAACTGCGCCAGCATCAGGGGAACCACGATGAAGCCGACCGCCGTGCAAACCTGGGTCGCGATCCTGGTGGTCAGGCTGAGGTCGTCGCTGCCCGATCCCGGGTCCGTGACGAAGAACGGCAGGCTGAGGATCAAGCCGAAGATGAGGGCCCCGAATGTCACGGCGAGCGCGACCCAGGGACCCCAGGTGGCGTATGGAAACGAGCCGTCCGGGGTCGGATCCGGCCGGGCGTCGGGCTGTTCCGGCCGTGCGGAAGGCTGTTCGGGGAGGCTGGAATCCGGCATCGGTTCAGCCATTCTCACAGTTGACGTCCGGCGGTACCCTGCAGCCGAAGCTGCACCTCCGGCTCCCGGCGGCGCTCTTTAAGTAACCGGAAACCCCTTCCAGATACCCTGTGGGGATGACCAGGCGCCAGAGACGTGTGCGCCGGAACCAGGGATCGCCCCGCAAGAAGATGGTGGTGGTGGCCGCGGTGATCGGCGGGTTGCTGTTTTCAGCAGCAGCGGCTGCCGGTGGCTGGGTTCTCAGCATCGCCAGCGATGCTCCCGACGTGGCCAAGCTCAAGCCGACCGACAAAGGCCAGAATTCGGTCGTGTTCGCCGGTGACGGGAGCCGGCTCGGTCTGATCGATTCGGACGAGGTTCGGACCCCGATCTCGATCGAGAAGATGCCGAAGTCGGTCCGCAACGCGACCATCGCGATCGAGGACGAGCGCTTCTACAGCCACAACGGCATCGATGTCGAAGGCGGCCTGCGGGCCCTGGTCCGCAACGTAGAGGAAGGCAAGGTGACCGAGGGCGCCTCGACGATCACCATGCAGCTGATGCGCAACCTGTTCATTGCCAACCCGGAAAGGGACATAGAGCGCAAGATCATCGAGGCCCGCATGGCCCTGGATTACGAAGAGGACCACAGCAAGAGGCAGATCCTCCAGTCGTACATGAACACCGCCCCTTATGGCACCAACCAGGGCCGGACCGCGATCGGCATCAAGGCCGGCGCCAGGGTCTATTTCTCGAAAGAGCCAGAGGACCTGACCCTGCCTCAGGCGGCCCTGCTCGCCGGGTTGCCCCAGGCGCCGTCGGACAACAACCCGATCCAGAACCCCGCCGGCGCCCGCGAGCGGCGCAACGACGTGCTCGACTCGATGGCCAAAATCGGCCAGATCACTGAAGCCCGGGCCGCGGTGGCCAAGAAGTCCGGACTGCAGCTCGACCCGGCCGGCAATCTCTTCGATCGCAGGGAGCCCTATTTCTTCGATTACGTCCAGACCGAGCTGATCAAGGAATACGGCGTGAACACGGTCCGGCGCGGTGGTCTGAGGGTCCACACCACGGTCGAGCCGGAAATGCAGGAGGCCGGCCTCGCGGCCCTGTCATCAAGCCTCTACGCCGGCGGTCCCTCGGGTGCGCTGGTCGCGATCGACCCGCGCAACGGCGAGGTCAAGGCGATGGTCTCGTCCTCTTCCTACAGCGACAACCAGTACAACCTCGCCGCCCAGGGCAAGCGCCAGCCCGGCTCGACCTTCAAGACCTTCACCCTGGCCACCGCGATCAGCGAAGGCATCGACCCCAGCCGCACCTTCTACGAGTCGAAGCCGCTCAGCATCAACGATCCGGTCTGGGGACCGTGGGACGTCTCGACCTATTCGGACTCCTACTCGGGCACGGTCAGCGTCTCCGCGGCCACGCTGGCTTCCGACAACTCGGTCTTCGCCCAGCTCGCGCTCGATGTCGGCCCCGACAAGATCGCCGAGATGGCCGAGGCCATGGGCGTGACGACCAAACTCGACGGATATCCGGCCGAAACGCTCGGCGGTCTGACCATCGGCGTCTCGCCGCTCGAGATGGCATCGGCGTACTCGACCCTCGCCAATTACGGCAACCGGGTCGAGCCGTACCTCATCAGCCGCATCA
>JBGUDX010000007.1:6778-18063 GCA_041821645.1 Acidobacteriota bacterium | reverse complement strand
GTGGCGGCGACGCTCGGCGGATCGGCCTTCGAGCTCTCGGCCGAGTTCCCGACCTGGAGGGCCCGGGACCGCGACGGCGCCTGGCAGATCGATCTGGCCACTCTCCGCGGCCCCGACATAGAGGCCGATCTCCTGCTCCGCGACTTCACCGTCGGTGCGGTGGCGGTCGACCTGCGCACTGGGGATGGGATCGACCCGACCGGCGGGCTGGACGACCTGGAAGCCGGGGTGATCCGGGCGGTCGGGCCCGGCAGTTTCGCCGATGACCCGCTGCGCCTGATGCGGGTGGCGAGGCTGGTCGCGCAGTTCGGCTGGTCGGTGGAACCCGGCACGGCCGAGCTCGCGCGCGCGAGCTCGGGGAGGGCGGCCGAACCGGCCGGCGAGCGGATCCTCACCGAGCTCTGCCTGCTGATCGCAGCCCCTGATCCGGTCGCCGGGATCGAGACCATGGACTCGCTGGGGGTCCTGCCGGTCGTATTGCCCGAAGTCGCCGCCCTGCACGGTGTGATCCAGGGCCCGAATCATCACCGCGACGTCTACGGTCACACGCTCGAGGTGATCGAGGGGGTGTTGTTGATCGAGTCCGACCTCGAGAGATTCACCGGCGAGCGATCGCCGGAGGTCCGTGAGTTGCTCAACGGCCCGCTTGCCGACGGCGTCAGCCGCTCGACCGGATTGAGGCTGGCCGGTCTTCTCCACGACTGCGCCAAGCCACAGACCAGGACGGAACGGAACGGGATCATCAGCTTTCGCGGTCATGATCGCGACGGCGCCGAACAGGTGAAAGCGATCTTCGGCCGGCTCAGGGCGAGCAACCGGCTGGCCGGGTACGTGGCCGAGATCACACGGCACCATCTGGTCCTGGGCTTCATGGTCCCCGAGCAGCCGCTGAACAGCCACCAGGTCTACGCCTACCTCAGACACACCGATCCGGTCACGGTCGACGTCACCCTGCTGACCGTGGCCGACCGGCTCGCGGCCCGGGGGTCGGCCTCGATCGCCAGCCGGGAGATGGTCAAGGGCCATCTCGATCTGGCCAGGGAGATGGTCGGGCACGGGCTTGACTGGCGGCGCGACGGCCCCCCGGCGCCATTTTTGAAGGGAGACGAACTCGCCTCCGAGCTGGAGATCGAGCCCGGGCCAGAACTCGGCAGGGTGGTTGAGGCGCTGGCCGAGGCCCGGTACACCGGTGAAGTCCATTCTGCAAGCGAAGCTGTGGAATTCGGTCGGCGCCTCCTCGATGCCGGGTAAGTTGTACGCTCTCTCGCCGCATGGGCAAAGAAGAAAAGATCGAGATGGAGGGCGAAATCACCGAGGCCCTCCCGAATACGATGTTTCGGGTCAAGCTCGACAACGATCACGAGGTACTCGGCCACATCTCTGGAAAGATGCGCCGCCACTACATCCGGATCCTGCCGGGGGACCGTGTGAAGATCGAGCTCTCTCCGTACGACCTGACCCGGGGCCGCATCACCTATCGCTACAAATAGGCGCTTCCGGCCGGAGGGCGCAACCAATCCGCCACGCGGGTGTTCTTGAACGTGATGCCTAACCTCCAGCTAACATTTTCCAAGCATTTGACCCGGGGTCTGTTCGCAACGACCGCGGCCCTGTTCCTGCTTGCCGCGTTTGCCGGCTTTTCGCTTTCCGCTGCGGATCCCGCACTGGCCAAGTCCCCGAAACGGGTCGTGCTCGGCAAGGCCAACAACAAGCTCACGCCGAACTGCGGGACCAATTTCTCCCGTGACTGCCTGGCCGAGGGCAAGCTCACCGGCTATCAGGTCTATCGCAAGGGCTCGGAGCGCAAGCGCGGCTTCGTGGTCCCGCGCAAGGGCAAGGTCGTGTCCTGGTCGATTTCGCTGGCCAAACCGACCAAGAAGGACATCCGCAAGGGATCGAACAGCTACTCGGCCCAGTTGCCGTTCTTCAACGACCTGTTCGGCACGCCGGCATCGGCCCGTATCGCAGTGCTGAAGCGCGTCAACAAGAAGGCGAGCGGCCCACCCCAGTACAAGATGGTCCGCCAGAGCCCGACTCAGACCCTGAACCCGTACTTCGGCACGACCGTCACTTTCGCCCTGAACAAACCGCTCAACGTGGTCAAGGACCAGGTCGTGGCTCTGACCATCCCGACCTGGGCCCCGGCCATCTGGAAGCCGAAGTCATGCAGCATCAGCCCGGCCGGCGGAGTCAATGACCCGGTTGCCTGCGCGCGCGCCGAGGAGGACTACACCTGGCGCGGCAGTCGCGCCAAGGACAAGTGCATCCTCGGCACCGACCCCGACACGGGCGAGCCGAACGCGGCGCTGAAGAAGACCCGGCCGCAGCAGAAAGTCGATTCGACCAAGCGCTACGGCTGCTACTACGGGAGCAACGTACTGCTCTACACGGCGACCGTCGTCTCCAAGTAGACCGTCGTCCCCAAGTAGACCGTCGTCCCCAAGCAGACCGTCGTCCCCAAGCAGACCGGGGGCGTTTCCGGCCGGGGGACCGGGGCCGGCCGGTGGGCCGCTGCCCGCGCGGACTCAGTCGGCGGGAAGGCCGCAGAATTCGCAGGTCGAGAGATCGCGGCCGGAGAACTGCTCGCAACGCCGGCACAGCCTCAGGTTCACAGGGGTACGGGGCAGCTTTGAGGCCGAAGGCGAGAGCGGCAGAACTTCGGCGACCGGCTCGAGCTCCTCTCCGGTCTCGCTGTCGCGGTAGACCGCACCGGCCCTCACGGGGGCGATCGCTTCGCGCCCGGAGACGGGCGCCCGGAGACGGAAAATCTGCTGATTGCTCATCAGGCGGGAGAATATCCATCAGATGAGAATCTTGATCTTTCACGGGTACCTGTTGCGTGGGACCGGCAGCAACATCTACAACGCCAACCTGGCCAGGGCATTGGCCGGCCTCGGCCATGAAGTCCACCTGCTCTGCCAGGACCGCCAGGCCGGGGAGCTGGATTGGGTCGACGCGGTCGGCGACTGGGGGGAGCGCGGCCTGGAGGTCAGCGGGTCCGGCCCCGACGGTCCCGGCGGGTCGGTCACGGTCTATCGCCCGCCGATCGGCGATCTCCTGCCGGTCTACGTCGAAGACCCCTACGAAGGCTTCGATGCCCGGGCCTTCCCGAAACTGAGCGACGCGGAGATCGAGCACTACATCGAGACTAATGTCGGCGCGGTCGGTGACGTCATCGGGCGGACCGGCCCGCCCGACGCGTCGCTGGCCAACCACCTGATCATGGGCCCCGCCGTGTTCGCCCGGGCCGGAATCCGTCCCTACGCGGTGAAAAACCACGGGTCGGATCTCGAATACACGATCAAGCCGCACCCGCGGTTCATCCGTTGGGTCGAAGAGGGCCTCGAGCCCGCGGCCTCGATTCTGGTCGGATCGCACCACACCGCCGCCAGCCTCTGGCAGACGGTGCCCGGTCTCGGCCTCGAGGCGAAGACCGGCCTGGGCCCTCCGGGCGTGGACACCGATCGATTTTCGCCGTTGGCCGATGACCGGAAGCCGAAGGCGATCTCGGGTCTGGCGGCCCGCATCGCGGCCGGGCCCGAGGGCTCCACTTTCGGCCGCGATGCCGAAGCAGCGGTCGCCGCCCTGGGGGATTTCGCCGCCGCCGAAGGCCCCCGGGTGATCTTCATCGGCAAGCTGATCGTTTCCAAGGGAGTCGATCTGCTGATCGCGGCCTGGCCGATCGTCTGCGCCGAGAACCCCGGGGCGCGGCTCCTCCTTGGCGGCTTCGGAGCCTACGAGGAGGGCCTGCGGGCCCTGGCCGGAGCGCTCGGCAACGGTGACATCGCGGCCGCCCGGGAGATCGCCGATCTGGGCCGCGGCCTCGAGGGCGGAGAGCCCGGCAGGCTCGACTACCTGGCCGGTTTCCTCGCCGAGCCCCCTCCCGGATACGCCTCAATCGCGCGGGACACGGCCGGGTCGATCTCCTTTTCGGGGAGGCTGGAGCACGACGAGGTCGCCGCCGTGCTTCCGGCGGCCGACGTGATGGTCGTGCCGAGCACCTTTCCCGAGGCCTTCGGCATGGTCGCGGCCGAAGGCGCCGCGGCAGGCGTACTGCCGATCTGCGCCCGGCACTCGGGCCTGGCCGAGGTGACCTCCGTCCTGGCGGCCGAAGTACCGGCCGTTTCCGGGCCGATCGAATTCGAGCTCGGCCCGGGCGCCGTTGCCGGACTGGCCGACCGGATCAACGACTGGCTGGACGTGGATCCGGTCGAGCGGGCCGCGATCGGACGCGAAATCGCCGACGCCGCCGATAGGAATTGGAGCTGGCAGGGAGTGGCCAAGGACGTGATTTCCGCATCAGACGGGAAAATCCGCCCGATCGCCGTTCCCTGATCACGGGTGGGGGGGCATCCGACCGCCGCTTCAATACAATCCCGGGCGTCAGATGACTCGTCTTCCGATCCTCAAGTTGGTGCTGGCCACTTTGGCTTTCGGCACGTTGCAGTCGGTCGTTCTGCTGCAGGTCGACTGGTTCGGCGGCGCAGCCGCCACCGCGGCCGGCCCGATCGACCTGCTGATGGACGTGACCATCGTCGTTTCTTCGTACATCTTCGCGATCTGCTGTGTCGCTCTCGGGTACGCCATCATCAAATGGCGGGTCAAGCCGGGCGACGAAAGCGACGGCCTGCCGATCCACGGAAACACCAAGCTCGAGGTGATCTGGACCGTCATCCCGATCATCATCGTGGTCGTCCTGGCCGGGTACAGCTGGGCCGTGCTCGACGACATCGAGAACAAGGACGCCGACCGGGTCACGGTCAACGTTTACTCACAGCAGTTCGCCTGGACCTTCGGCTACCCGGAGAGTGGCAACAAGTGGTCGGAGGGCGAGCTTCACGTCCCGGTTGATCGCCAGGTCGACTTCCAGCTTCATGCTCAGGACGTGATCCACTCGTTCTGGGTCCCCGAGTGGAGGATCAAGAAGGACAACGTCCCGGGGATCACCACCGATGCGATCGTGACTCCGGATGAGGTCGGTACCTATCAGTTGATCTGCACCGAGCTCTGCGGCGCCGGACATGCGACCATGCGGGCCACGGTGGTCGTCGAACCAGAAGCCCAATACGACAAATGGGTTGCCGGCCTTCCGCAGGACGTTCCGAGCAACCTGTTGCTCACCGCCGACCAGGCGCTCGAGATCGAGAAACAGATTCAGGAAAAGGAAAATGGCATTGAAGGCACCGGGGTCGATGAAACCTGAGCCCCCGGCCGAACCGGACATGAGAGAGGTCAGCTAGATGGCGATGGCAATCAGACAGCCGGGCTGGTACCGGGGCGCGATCGGGTTCGTGCTCGGCGCCGCATTCGGGTTCGGCCTGGTCATCGCCCTGCGCGCGATCTCGGGGCTCGACCTCTACCAGACCGAGCAGACCGGCTACCCGCACGTGGTCGTCCCTCTGATCACGGCTCCGTTCGGCTTCCTTTTCGGCTTCGGCGCGTTCGACTACTGGTTCCGCTGGGCGGCCGGAAAGCCGACCGTTCCGGAGGACCATTCGAACCACGGCGCATATCGCTGGCAGGACTACTTCAAGTTCAACACCGACCACAAAGTCATCGGCACCCAGTACGTGGTCACCACGCTCTGCTTCTTCCTGATCGGCGGGCTGCTGGCGCTGCTGATCCGGGCCGAGCTGGCTCAGCCGGGCGTGCAGATCGTCGCCGCCAACACCTTCAACGGGCTTTTCTCGACCCACGCGATCGTGATGATCTTCCTGTTCATCATCCCGATCTTCGCCGGGCTGGCCAACTACGTGCTGCCGCTGATGATCGGTGCCCCGGACATGGCCTTCCCCAGGCTGAACGCGCTCAGCTTCTGGCTGCTTCCGATCGCCGGCATCATCTTCCTGGGCAGCTTCCTCGCTCCCGGTGGCGCTTTCGACGCCGGGTGGACCGGGTATGCGCCGCTCTCGACCGGGGCGCCACTGGGCCAGTCGTTCTTCAATATCGGCGTGCAGTTCGCCGGAGCCTCGTCGATCGCGACCGCGCTCAACTTCCTGGTCACGATCATCACCATGCGGGCGCCGGGCATGAATCCCTGGCGAATGCCGCTGCTGGTCTGGGCCAACCTCTCGACCTCACTGCTGGTGGTGGGCGCGACCCCGTTCGTCGCCGGCGCCCAGTTCATGGTCCTCTTCGACCGGATCCTCGGGATGAACTTCTTCCAGTTCCTCGAGGGTGGCGACGTAATCAGCTACCAGCACATCTTCTGGTTCTATTCGCACCCCGCCGTGTACATCATGATGTTGCCGGGCTTCGGCATCATCTCGGAGATAATCGCCACCCACTCCCGAAAACCGGTATTCGGATACCGGTTAATGGCCCTGGCGCTGATCGGGATCGTCGTGCTCAGCTATTCGGTCTGGGCACACCACATGTTCGTGGCCGGCATGTTCAGCTGGCTACGGGTGCCGATGATGATCACCACGATGCTGATCGCGGTGCCCACCGGGATCAAGATCTTCTCCTGGCTGGGGACCCTGTTCTACGGGAAGATCCACCTCTATTCGACCGCGATGCTGTTCTCGCTGGCCTTCATCGTGACCTTCGTCGTCGGCGGTATCAGCGGGGTCATGCTGGGCATGATCCCGATCGATATCCACGTCTCCGACACGTACTTCATCGTCGCCCACATTCACTTCGTGCTGTTCGGCGGATCGGTCTTCACGATTTTCGCCGGCATCTACCACTGGTTCCCGAAGATGACCGGTCGCATGTATGACGAGCGCCTCGGCAGGATCCATTTCTGGGGCACCGTGATCGGCACCTGGATGGCCTTCGTCCCGATGCACTGGATCGGCATGGACGGAATGCCGCGGCGCGTGGTCGACTACGCCAGCCAGTACGGCGACTGGAACCTGTTCATCACGGTTTCGGCGTTCATGCTCGGCGCGGTACAGCTGGTCTTCTTCTACAACATGATCGTCAGCTGGCGATTCGGCCCGAAGGCCGGCGACAACCCCTGGCGGGCTCACTCGATCGAGTGGCAGGTCTCCTCGCCGCCCCCGGTGTTCAACTTCGACGAGATCCCGCGGGTCGTCGGCGGTCCTTATGAATTCGGCACGCCGGGCGCACGCCACGCGATCATGGGCGGCGAGACCGCGCCCGAAGAGGTGCCCGAGCCCGAGCCCACGACCGTCACCTCCCCCTCATGAAGCCGCTGGTCCTTTTCATGAACGAGGTGGCCGGAGGCCGGCTGCTGCTCGAAGCGACCCTGGAGCGGGCAAAGGACGCGTCCTACGTAGTTGTGGTCGCCCCCCAGAATCAGCCTTCGGTCGGGCAGCTTTTTGCGCCGGAAGAGGCCCGGGAGGCGGCCCGGGTGCGGGTCGAAGTCACCTTGGCGGTGCTTGACAGGTTCGGGATCGACGCGGTCGGCGAGGTGCTCGATCCAGACACCGACCTCGCCCTCGGCGATGCGATCCGGAGCCACCGGCCGAGCGAGGTCCTGCTCTCCTGCCTCTATGACAGCCGCTTCGGCATCTCCCGCAAGGACCTGGTCGAGTGGGCGAAGGTCAAGTTCGAGCCGGAGACCCCGATCACCCACATCCCGGTTCGCATAGAAGACGACTCGATCCGCCTCGACCTCACTCACACCCTCGTCGTGGCGAACCTGACCCTCTCGCAGCCGGACCTGGAGCAGCGGCTGCTCGACCGGGCCAGCGACCGGCCTCACCGGTTCACGATCATCGCCCCGGCCACCGAAGGGGTCTCGTCGGGCACCGTGGCCGCCGATCTGGCCCGCCTCATGGCCGTCCTCTATGCCGCCGGCGTTGATGCGACCGGCCAGCCGATGAGCCCCGACCCGCTGTCGGCGGTCAAGGCCGCGATCGAGCATTACCGGGTCGATGACATCCTGATCTCGACCCTGCCCGGGGAACAATCACGCTGGCTGCAGGATGACCTGATCGGCAAGGTCCGTGAGTACACCGACAAGCCCGTGTCCCACCATGAGAGCGGCCGTCCGGCCGAGGCGGTGGCCGCCGCGGTCGCGGCCGGCGAGCCGGCCGACAGTCCGGGCGTGACCGGGTCCGTGGATACCGGATCTGCCGATTCAGGTTCGGTTGACGCAGGGTCAGGCGACGCCGGACCCGCCGACGCCGGAGATCAGGCCGCCGGGGCAGATGACCCGGCCGGCGGAACAGCTACCGAAAGCTCCGGGGAGTAGGCAGATGGAAAGCGCAAGCATCGCGGCTTCCCACGGCCACGCAGAAGAGCATCACGGCCCGCCGGAAGCCCACCAGAGCGCCCGCATAGACCGCACCATTCTGGGGATACTGCTTTTCATCCTCTCCGAGGTGATGCTGTTCGGCGCGTTCTTCGCGGCCTATTTCTTCATCCGGGTGGTGGCCAACGACGGACCCTGGCCCCCGGTGGGGATCGAGCTCCCGGTCCTGATCGCCGGCATCAACACCGCGATCCTGGTCTCGTCGAGTTTCACCGTCCATTACGCGCTCGAGGCGATCAAGCGCAACAACCGCAACGGGCTCAAGCTGGGACTGACCATGACCTGGCTGCTCGGGGCGACCTTCCTGTTCATCCAGATCAACGAGTACGTCCACATCGGGTTCACCCCGCGTGACGGCGCATTCGGCTCGATCTTCTTCAGCCTGACCGGGCTGCACGGCGCTCACGTCTTCGTCGGTCTGCTGCTGCTGACCTTCGCCAATATCAGGGCCTACCGCGGGCATTTCGGCCCGAACCAGAAGGACCACCTGGGAGTCGAAGTACCCGGGATCTACTGGCACTTCGTCGACATCATGTGGATCATCGTGTTCCTCGCGGTCTACATCATCTGACCGTGACCCCGTACGGCTCTGCCAACGGTCAGCGGGGCTGAGTGGAGTTCCCCCGGCTGGGTAACCCGCTCAAGTCCGAGGGCGCGGCCTTCAGGTGGCTGGTTGCGGTCCTCATCGCCGCCATCGCCATAGCCGCGACGGCCAAGCTGATCTCGCCGGCCGCCGGGATGATCCTGGCTCTGGTCCTTGCGGTGGCCGCCGCGGTGCCGATCCTGAAGGGGCTGATCCACATGCTGGGCTCCCCCGACGACGACTAGGGAGCCCGCGACACTCCGGTTGGCTTCGTTTCGCGGTGCCGCTCAGGAGCTTCTGGCTATGGCCTTTTCCATCTCGGGGCCCGGGTCCTTGACCGGCTTGCCGTGACCGACGGCGAGCCAGGCCGGCTCCCGGGAATGCAGCTTTTTGGCGCTGTCGAGGGCGCTGGGACGGTGCCAGGTCACGATTCCGGGGAGCGGGAACTTCCAGTAGGGGCCGGCCGAGGTGGCGATGCCGCCGAGGTTCGTGTACGCGTCAGCGGCGATCAGGCCGCGGTCGCGAGTGTCCAGCAGGGCGATCTGTCCCGGTGAATGACCGGGAGTGGCGACGACCTCGAGCGAGCCGATCCGGTCGCCCTCGTCCACCAGCCGGTCGAACTCGATCCCGAGGTCGGGGAACGGAACCCGGAGCTTGCCTTCGGCCTCGCCGGGCTCCGGCGTCTTGTCGCCCTTCATCAGGCGGGCATCGCGGGTCGAAGCGATCACTTCCGCCTCGGGCAGTTGCTTCGCCAGGGCGGCCAGCGAGCCGTAGTGGTCGTTGTGGGCGTGGGTGATGACGATGCGGTTGATCGGAGCCCCGGCTTCACCCGCGGCCTCGATCAGTCCCTTTTCCGAGCCCTTGATCATGGCGTCGACCAGGGTGAGGCCGTCGTCCTCGCGGACGAGGAAGGCGTTGACCAGTCCGAACCGGGTCAGCTGGAGCGTGTCGGGCGAAATCCTCGTGGTCTTCATGAAGCGATTGTGTCAGGCGGACCGGTTTGCCGCCCGGGTTCGTGCCGAGCCCGCCGATCCGACCGCGGCCGTTTCGAAGACATTGGGCGACGGCCGGGGTGATTGTGGTAGGAATAGTCACATGAGGTTTGCTGAGGTGGACGCAGGGGGTCCGGGGGCCAGATGGCTTTCCTGTCTGTTGGCGCTCTCGCTCGCCGCGATCATCCTGATCGTCCCCGGTCCAGCCGAGGGGTCCACGCTTAAAAGTTCGTTCAGCGGGGTCGACTACGACGCCGTCGCCGGCGAGACCAACCAGGTGACCGTCGCGCGCTCCGGTCCCAACTACGTGTTCAACGAGTCCGGTGGGGTGGCGATAGTGGCCACGGCCCCGTGTGTGAACCTGCTCGCGAACGTTGCCTTCTGCCCGGTCGCCGGAATCGACAGCATCGACGTCTCGCTGCTTGACATGAACGACACCGCCTCCTACGACGCTTCGATCGTGGCGCCGATCGACACGATCAATCTTACTGGGGGCCCCGGAAACGACACCCTGCTCGCCGAAGGGCCGACCGGTGGCGATCTGCGCGGTAACGACGGCAACGACACGATTACCGGCGGCGACGGTGACGAAGACGTAAGGGCCAACGCGGGTAACGACACAGTGGTAACGGGTGTCGGCGACGATCTGGTGTTCGATGGTCCCGGCGACGACATCGTTTCGACCGGGCCCGGCCGTGATCGCCTGATCGACGATGCGATCGCCAACGGAACCGATGTCCTCGACGGAGGTGAGGGACTCGGGGATTCGATGGACTCACGCAGCAGAACCGGGTCGCTCAGCATGAGCTTGAACGGCGTCGCCGACGATGGCGAGGCGGGCGAAGGCGACAACCTGATCGGGATCGAGCAGATCGACAGCGGCTCCGGAAACGACACCCTGACCGCGGGCAGCGACCCTGTCGTGCTGCGGGCCAATGACGGCGATGACGTGATCACCGGTGGTCCGGGCCCCGACTCTCTTGACGGTGGCTCAGATGACGATACGGTCGACGGCGGTGGTGGAAACGATTTCATCGACGGTGCCGACGGGAGCGATCAACTCCGCGGCAACAACGGAGATGACGAATTCGAGAGCGGGTTCTTCGACAGAGGGGCCGACACCTATGGCGGAGGCGCCGGAAACGACACGATCAGCCTCGACGTCGACTTCCTCGGTCGCGGTGTGATCGTCGACCTCGACGGGGTCGCGGACGACGGTCCGGTCATACCGGTTGCCGGGATCCCGTTCGACAACGCCGGAGCAGACATCGAAAATCTGGTTTCGATCGCGCAGGGACAGGGTGGCCGGGCCCTGCCCGGCGACGACATCCTCACCGGCAACGGCTCGGCCAACCAGATCGACGGTGGCCCCGGCAACGACCAGATCTCGGGCCTCGGCGGCCCCGACGAGCTGATCGGCGGCCCCGGTGACGACGAGCTCGACGGCGGCAACGGGATCGACGGCATCGAGGGCGACGGCGGCTCC